>DASZYK010000467.1:0-13111 GCA_035545455.1 Steroidobacteraceae bacterium | reverse complement strand
GAGAATGCGCTGGGGCCGGCGCCCAGGACGGCGGCCGATGTGCTTGCGCGCGGCGATGTGGTGTACGTGGTCGCTGACAAGGAAGGCCACGCGCAGCTCGCCCAGGTGCCGCAGGCGCAGAGCGCCCTCGTCGCCCTCGATCCCGACGACGGAGCGATCGCCGCCCTGGTGGGCGGTTTCGATTACTTCTCCAACAAGTTCAACCGCGCCACGCAGGCGGAGAGACTCCCGGGATCGGGATTCAAGCCGTTCTACTATTCCGCGGCGCTCGACAATGGCTTCACCCCGGCCAGCACCCTGCTGAACGCGCCGCTCGTGGTCGGCGGCGAGGGTCTGGAGGCCACCTGGAGGCCGGAGAATGACACCGGATCGTTCGGCGGGCCGATCCGTCTGCGGGTGGCCCTCGCCCATTCGCTCAATCTGGTCTCCATCCGCCTGATGCGCGACCTCGGCATTCAGAAAGTCAGCCAGTACGTCAGCCGCTTCGGGTTCGATCCGAAGAGCCTGCCGCAGAACCTGACTCTGGCGCTCGGCACGCTGCGTGCGACTCCGCTCCAGATGGCGACCGCCTACTCCGTGTTCGCCAACGGCGGGTACAAGGTCGAGCCCTACTACATCGATCACGTGGAGGATGCCTCGGGCAAGGTGCTCCGGCAGGTCGCGCCGCGCATCGCCTGCGCGCTGTGCGACAACCCCGCCTCGCTGAGCGACCTGAAGCCCGCCCCCACGGCCGCGGCCCTTCTCGCCGAGGGGGATGAGCTGCGCGGTGGCGCAGGTCCGCTGCCGCCCGACCGGCTGGCGCCGCGTGTCATCAGTCCCCAGAACGACTACCTCATGACCTCGATGATGAGGGACGTCATCAAGTACGGCACGGCCGTGCGGGCGCTCTCGCTGAATCGCCGCGACATCGCGGGAAAGACCGGCACGACCAACGACTATCGGGATGCCTGGTTCAACGGCTATACGCCCGAACTCGAGGCCAGTGTGTGGGTGGGCTACGACGACAACCGCCCGCTCGGACAAGGCGACGAGGGCGCGCATACGGCGTTGCCCATCTGGATGCATTTCATGCGCTACGCTCTCGCCGGCGTGCCGCAGTGGCAGCGGCCCATGCCGCCGGGCATCGTCACCTTGCGCATCTCGCCGCAGTCCGGCGCGCTGGTGAGCGACGAGAACCCGGACGGCATACCCGAGGTGTTCATGGCCAACCATCTGCCCACGGCGGCCCCCGGAACCGGCTCTGCGGCCCAGGGCACACAGACCCAGTCCGGCGCCGATTCGATATTCTGACGGCGATGGCGAGAAGATATCCGACGCCGCGCGGTGACAATCTGCGGCGCGCGCTCGCGCAGGAAGCCGCGCGCATCATGGCCGAGCATGGCATCCGCGATTTCTTCGTCGCCAAGCGCAAGGCGGCGGAAAGACTCGGGGTGGTAGACGGCGCCGCGGTGCTGCCCAAGAACACCGAAATCGAGACGGCGCTCGCCGAGTATCAACGCCTCTTCGGCCGCGAGTCGCACGAGGAGTCACTGCAGGCGCAGCGGCGTGCCGCCCTGGCGGCGATGCAGGAGCTGCGCGAGTTCGAGCCGCGGCTGGTCGGTCCGGTCCTGAGCGGCACCGCCACCGCCCACTCGGACGTGCAGCTTCACCTCTTCGCCGACTGCGCCGAGGCGGTCGCGCTGAAGCTCATCGATCGCGGCATCGCACACGAAGTGACGGAGAGGCGGGTGCGGATGAGCCCGGAGCGGGTGCTCGCCTATCCGGGACTGCGCTTCGAAGTCGGGGATCAGGCGATCGAGGTCACCGTCTTCCCGACGGACGGCATCCGCCAGGCGCCGGTGAGTCCGGTGGATGGGCGACCGATGAAGCGTGCGAGCGCGATCGAGGTGGAGGCGCTGCTCGACGGGTAGCGCCAGGCCGTCCCCGCCTGGGCCGTTACTTGGCGGCGCCGCCCGCAGCGGCGTACTTCTTCCGGAACTTGTCCACGCGGCCGGCGGTATCGACGATCTTCTGCTTGCCCGTATAGAACGGGTGGCAGCTCGAGCACACTTCCACCTGCAGGTCGTGTCCCAGCGTGGAGCTCGTCTTGAACGAGTTGCCGCAGGAGCAGGTGACCGTGATCTCTTTGTAGGCAGGATGGATGTCGGGTTTCATGGCAGGCTTCAGGCAGTGAAGGACGTCCGTCCGTAGATGGGGGCGGGGCCTTCGGTTCAAAGGGCCGGCGAGTGTAGCCGTCGATGCGACGCGCGACAAGCGCTCCGAGCGAGCGCGGCCAGGATCGGGGTGGCGGCCTGCGCGCCTGCGGGAGCAGCTGCTACGCCCAAGGCCTCCTTATCCACAGAAGCTGTGGATAACTCTGTGGGCGATGATCCCGGCGTGGGTAAAATTTCCCGGCTATATTGCATATTTATTGCAATGGCTAAAAAATGACCAGCCATTTTTAGCCTGCTTTATCAATGGGTTGCAAGCACATCATTGACCTACATAGCCAGTTTGACCGCTAATTTGCTCATTTTACGTCACCCCCCTCCGCACCTGTGAATAAAGCCCGGCTGGCGACCGCGGGCGGAAGCTGCGGAGCGGTTGACAATTCCGATTGACCGACGGTTTTCGGGATTTCCGTCACGAAACGTAACAATACGTCGTTGAGGAATCCGAAGCCGAGCGGGCTCGCCCGGTAGCACGTTCCCGAGGCGACGATCAAGCCCTCGCGGACGAGATCCGTCATCGCTCCTGCGACGGCCTCCCACGGCATTCCCGTCCGTGCGCTGAAGGTCCTCACCTCGAAACCCTCCACCAGCCGCAGCGCATTCAGCATGAACTCGAACGGCAGCTCCTGCGCCGGCACCACCCTGCGCGAGCACGCCCCCCGCCCGGCGGATGAGAGGTAGCGGCGCGGCTCGCGCAGCTGCGTGGTGCGTACGACATGCCCGGCGTCAGGCAGGCTCAGCTTGCCGTGTGCCCCGGCGCCGATCCCGAGATAGTCGCCGAAGGACCAGTAGTTGAGATTGTGCCGGCAGCGCCGGCCCGGCGCGGCGTAGGCCGAGACCTCGTACCGGCGAAGCCCGGCGCCCTCGAGAGGTCCCCGGCAGGCATCGAGCATCGCATCGACCGTTTCATCATCAGGCAGCGCAGGCGGGCGCCCGGCGAAGACCGTGCCCGCCTCGATCGTGAGCTGGTAATGGGAGAGGTGGCTTGGGCGGAGCGCCAGGGCCTCCTCGACGTCGCGCCGCGCAGCGGCGATGTCCTGACCGGGCAGACCATACATCAGGTCGATGTTGAAGTTGTCCAGGCCGGCGGCGTGCAGCTCCGCCGCGGCGCGGCGCGTCTCTTCCGCGCAATGAATGCGGCCGAGCGCCGCCAGGCGCGCGTCCTCGAAGGATTGCGCGCCGAGCGAGACGCGAGTGACGCCCGCCGCGCGGTACTCGGCGAAGCAGCCACGCTCGACGGTGCCGGGGTTCGCCTCCAGGGTCACTTCGAGATCCGCCGCGAGCGCGAGGCTGCGGCGCGCGAAGTCCAGGAGAGCGGCCACGGCGCGCGGAGGGAACAGGCTCGGCGTGCCGCCGCCGAGGAAGACGCTGACCACCTCGCGTCCGGCCGCCTCCGGCGCCTGCGCGTCGAGGTCGCGCTGCAATGCCTCGACATAGCGCCGCTCCTCGAGCTCCCCGTGCAGGGTGTACGAGTTGAAATCGCAGTACGGGCACTTGCGCACGCACCACGGAAAATGCACGTAAAGCGCGAGCGGTGGGGTTTCGAGCACGGTAATATTCTACCCGCCGGTAGGGTGGGCGGCGCAATTGCGCCTTGATTCGGAACGCGGACCGTGTACGCTTCCGATCCTCCCCCGCTGGCGCCGACGGCCGCTTCCCGGAGCATCGGCAACTCGCGATGGCGGGTCTCAGAGGGCCCTCTTAAACGCAAAGCGTCCACCGAATGACAGAGAAGACATTCGAGCTCGTCGATCGAGCCTCCGACCGCAAGGTCACCCTGCCGGTCCGTCCGGGCACCATCGGCCCCTCCGTGGTCGACGTGGCGGCGCTCAACAAGGATCTCGGCGTCTTCACCTACGATCCGGGATTCGGCGTCACCGCCTCCTGCGAGAGCCGCATCACTTACATCGACGGCGATGCCGGAGTGCTTCTCTATCGCGGCTATCCCGTCGAGCAGCTCGCGGAGAAGAGCTCCTTCATGGAAGTGTCCTACCTGCTGCTGCACGGGAGTCTCCCGACGCGCAGGCAGCTCGAGGAGTTCGAGAGCAGCATCCGTCATCACACGATGATCAACGAGTCGCTGCTGCGCTTCTTTCATGGCTTCCATTACGACGCGCACCCGATGGCGATGGTGTCAGCGGTCGTGGCGTCGATGTCCGCGTTCTATCACGACACGATGGACATCTATAACCCGCGCCAGCGGGAGATCTTCGCCCATCGCATCATCGCCAAGATCCCGACCATCGCCGCGGCCGCCCACAAGCACGCCCTCGGCCAGCCCTATATCTATCCGCGCAACGATCTCGACTACTGCAGCAACCTGCTGCACATGCTCTACGCGGTGCCGTGCGAGCCGTACCACGTCGACCCGGTCGCCGCGCAGGCGCTCGACCTGCTCTTCATTCTGCACGCAGATCACGAGCAGAACGCCAGCACCTCGACGGTGCGGCTCGCGGGCAGCACCGGCGCCAACCCCTACGCGGCGATCTCGGCGGGCGTCTCGGCCCTCTGGGGTCCCGCGCACGGCGGCGCCAACGAGGCGGTGCTCGCCATGCTGGAGCAGATCGGCACGGCCGACCACATCCCGAAGTTCCTCGCGATGGCGAAGGACAAGTCCAGCCACTTCCGGCTCATGGGCTTCGGCCACCGCGTCTACAAGAACTTCGATCCGCGCGCCAAGATCATCCGCGAGATGTGCCACAAGGTGCTGGCGCGCCTCGGCCGCACGGATACCCCGCTCTTCGAGCTGGCCCTGCGCCTGGAGGAGATCGCCCTCAAGGATGACTACTTCGTGGAGCGCAAGCTCTACCCGAACGTCGATTTCTATTCCGGCATCATCTACAGCGCCATCGGCATCCCGCGCTCGATGTTCACCGTGATGTTCGCCATCGCGCGCACCGTCGGCTGGGTCGCCCATTGGCAGGAGATGATCTCGGACCCGGCAATGCGCATCGGCCGTCCGCGCCAGCTCTATACGGGGCCGAAGAAGCGGGACTACGTGGAGATCGGCAAGCGCACCTGACCGGCGTCGCCGGCATCGGCCGCGCCGCGAGAGGCCCACAGTGAAATGCCCCCAATGCAACGTTGAGCTCACGCCTGCGACCCGGCACAACATCCAGGTGCACGCCTGTCCGTCGTGCAAGGGAATGTGGTTCGAGCGCCTCGAGCTCGAGGAGCTGGAGGACGAGGCATTCGACTTCGGCGAGCACGCGAAAGGGACTCTCGTCCCGAGCTCCACGCCCACCTCCCTCGAGTGCCCGGAGTGCAGCGGCCCCTTGAGCCGATTCCAGTACCGGTTTTACGACCTGGAGATGGAGTACTGCGAGCAGCACGGCTACTGGCTGACCGATGACGAGGACAACCGCGTCCTCGCGCTCATGAAGCAGGAGGAGAAGGACCTCTCCAGGAAGCTGATCGCCGAGAGCCGCTGGGCGGCAACGCTGAAGCGCATGCGGGCCGGGAGCCTCCTCGACCGGATCCGAAGAGCGCTCTACTAGCCCGGCCGCACCCGCGCCGGCAGCCGCGGCCGCGCCCGAAGGACGGCCCCCTCCCCCCAAATCATCGGGAACTCCCCGTTCCGGCGGCAGGTCGGAGTATGCAGGCGGGCTCGTCCGCCACACCGGCGAGTCGCTTCCATGAAGCGCGCGATGCCGTCATTCCCATGGGCTGCACTCGCGGCCCTGGCTTTCGTTGCCGCGGCTCACGCCGCCGGCGCATCCCGGGCAAACCCGCCGCCGGGCGTTGCCGCCTCCTCCTGGGTCCCGATCACTCATGACTTCGGCGCCGTCGTCGAGCGGCGGATGCCCGACGCCTATGCGACCGGCCAGCCATTGGCCTCCGCCCTCGGCTACTTCGTCGTGCGGCGCGCCGGCCATTGGCTCCGGCTGGATTCGCTCCTGCTGCAATCGAGGGCTCTCCGTTCCCCGCCAGCGGCCTCCCAACGGATCGTCATCGATGGCAACCTGCGATTCGTAGTCGAGCGACAGATGCCGGGGCAGCCCATGCGGGCTCAGCCGGCGATGCCGTCCGCTCTGGGCTATTTCATGGTGAAGCACCGCGACCAGTGGCTGCGGCTGGTGCCGGATCCCCAGGGGGCCTTGTATCGCGGTCCACTGCGACCGCCCTCGACATCCGATTGGGTGCCAATCGGCAAGACCCTGCGCTTCGTGATCGAGCAACAGACGCCGGAGCGCGACGCTGGACCGGCACAACTACCCTCCGTGCTCGGTTACTTCGTCGGCAAGCACGGTGGCCGTTGGCTCCGGCTGGGCTCGATCGCGTAGCGTCACTGAGCGGGGCCGGATTCGGCTCCCCTCCCTTGCCGTTATGGTTCGGTTCGACAACGCCGTAGCGCAGCCCTTCGAGCGTGCGCCAGGTCGCCCTTTTCTGAAGCCGATGGGGTAGCCGCGCCGGGCCGTCCCTAGAATCGCCTGCATGCACGGCCTGTTTCGCATCCTCGGGGTAGCGGTGGCCTTCTACGTAGTGATGGCGCTGCTGCGCGGGCACGTCTATGCCCGCTCCGGTCCGTGGGGGCGCGACTTCGAGCGCGCCCGCGATGGTTGGCGTTACTGGTCCGCGGTGGTCAGCTATGCGCTGCTCAGCAGCGCATTGATCTTCATCTTCTAGCCGACGACGGAGCCGCGACCGATGCCCGTGCAACCCCTGACCGGCCACCGAAGCTGTCTGCGCACGGTGTTGCTGTTCACCCTGTCGGGATTTCTGGCCGGCTTCGTCGGCCCGATGATACTCAGTCCCTCTTCCAACCTTGGCCCGATCATCGGCATGCTGTTCAGCGGACCGGCGGGCCTGGTGCTGGGTGTCATCGCATGCGCGCTTGCGCGACTCGCGCCGCGTGTCTTCACCGCAGGCGTGCTGCGGGCGCTTGCGGGGGTGCTCATCCTCGTGACGCTCTATTACTGTCTTCCCGAGCCGCGGGCGATCGAGCGCGTGCTCGATGCCGAAGTCATCGATTGCGCGCCGCCGACGGATCTGTACGCCGCTGCTCGCGGCAGGTGGCAGGACGCCCTCGACCGTACGCCGCAGGCACATCCGTTGCCGGACTGGCAGGAGCAGGCGCGGCGCAACGTGGACGCCTTCGACGCAGTAGCCGTGACGTTGCGCATCACGCGCAGCCGCATGATCTTCGAGCGGCGCAAGCCCTGGGACCGCGGCAAGCGCTTCGCCGGACCGTGGACGACCGGTCCTGTGCAGGAAGACACCTACTTCGCGCCGCTGTCCGCGGGAACCTGTGCGGACTGGCGTGCCCGCGAGCCGGCGCTGTACTGGCCGGTGCGCGACGAGACAGAGCACCCCATCCGTCCGGCCGCAATCTGGCCGCCGGTCGATGCGGCCGGCTTCCTGTCTCTGCAGGAGATCGGCCCCGTGCCGGCACGCATCAGCGCGCTGCTGAACTGAGGCGTGCCGGCGAGCACCGCCGCGTGCGGTGGCTTCAAACGTGGCGACGCGCACGTAGCTCGGCAAGCGCTCCTGAAGCGCTCTGGGCTGCCGCGAACGAGAGGTGCGAACCCTACTGCGAAGCGGGCGGCTTCGCAGCTGCTTCGCAGTAAGTTTCGTAGCTCCCCGCGCCACCCAAGGAGCCCAAGCACAAGCAGGTGATGGTCCGGCTCGTGATGAGCACGCTTGCAGAGCCGAGGGAGTCAGCCCGAGTTCTGAATCCGTCGTAAAATGCCGGCACGGGCGATCCCTATGACGCAACGACAGCACGTACCAGACTCAGGCGGGCGGGATGCGGGAGGAGCTCCCAAAGCTTCTCTTGAGGAACTGCGGGACGCGCTGCGCCGATTCGCAGCGGAACGCGACTGGGATCAATTCCATTTCCCGAAGAACCTCGCAATCGCGCTCAGCGTCGAGGCGGCCGAGCTCCTCGAGCACTTCCAATGGCTTCCGGACGTCGAATCGGCGGCGCCTGCCGCCGAGACCCGTGCCAGGATCCGAGAAGAGCTCGCGGACGTGCTGCTCTATCTGATCCGCCTGGCAGACAAGCTCGACATCGACCTCGCCGCCGCGGCTTCAGACAAGATGGCGGTCAACGCGCGGAAATATCCCGTACACAAGGCGCGCGGCACCAGCAAGAAGTACACGGATCTCTGAGCGCCTGTCGTGATCATCTATCAGAATGACAAGACGGGATTTCTGAAAGATGCATTCGCCAACGACATCGAGCATGTCATTCTTCGGGCTTTCAGGGTCCGCACCGGCAGAACCGTGGCCATCTCGGAAGTGCTCTCCTGGAAGGAATCCCTCGTGGCCATGGCGAAGGTTCTCAACGACGAGGGCATTCCCGGAGACTGCGGCGTCGCCATCGAGTACGGCATTCCGCAGACGGCGAAGCGGATCGATTTCATTCTGTCGGGTCAGGACGGCCAGCGCGCCGAGCAGCTGATCATCGTCGAGCTCAAGCAGTGGCAGAGCGCCCGGAAAACCGACCGCGATGCGATCGTGGCTACCCGGTTCTCCCACGGTGAGCGCGAAGTAAGCCATCCGTCCTACCAGGCATGGTCATATGCGTCGCTCCTCAAAAACTTCAATGAAGCGGTCTACGAGGACGGCATCGCCCTTCAGCCCTGCGCCTACTTGCACAACTACACTGACGATGGAGTGCTCACGGACGGCTTCTACGAACACTATGTTACCCTCGCACCGCTTTTCCTGAAGGGGGAGGTGGAACGGGAAAAGCTGCGCCACTTCATCAGGCAGCACGTCCGTTACGGCGATGGACGGTCCATGCTGTACCGGATCGAGAACGGCCGCATCCGCCCATCCAAGAGCCTGGTCGAGAGTCTCTCCGGGATGCTGGCAGGCAAACCCGAGTTCGTCCTGGTTGACGACCAGAAGGTCGTTTACGAAACCGCGTTATCGCGGGCCACCGTGGCCAGCGAGCAGTCGAAGCAGGTGATGATCGTCGAGGGCGGTCCGGGCACCGGCAAGTCGGTCGTCGCCGTCAATCTCCTGGTGGCGTTGACCGGACGCCGCCTGGTGGCCAAGTACGTGACCAAGAACGCCGCTCCGCGCCACGTATTTGAAAGCGTACTGGCGGGAACCCATCGAAAATCGCAGATCTCGAACCTGTTCACCGGATCGGGGGCGTTCACGGACACCCGCACGAACACATTCGACGCGCTGATCGTCGACGAGGCGCACCGTCTGAACGAGAAGTCGGGACTCTACGGCAATCTCGGCACCAATCAGATCCAGGAGCTCATCGGGTCAGCGAAGTGCTCCATCTTTTTTCTCGACGAGGATCAGCGCGTCACCTTCAAGGACATTGGGGAGAAAGCCGAAATCGAGCGCTTTGCGCGGCAAGCTGGCGCGACCGTCACCACGCTCACCCTGACATCGCAATTCCGGTGCAATGGCTCGGATGGCTACCTGGCGTGGCTCGACGATACCCTCGGAATCCGCCCCACGGCCAATGACAAGCTCGACGTCGCCGAGTTCGACTTTCGGGTATTCAGCTCACCCGAGCGACTGCGCCGCGAAATCATGGAGCGGAACAAGATCCGCAACAAGGCGCGCATGGTCGCCGGATACTGCTGGGATTGGCGAAGCAGGAAGGACCCGGCGGCTCAGGACGTCGTGATTCCCGAGCATCATTTTGCAATGCGCTGGAATCTGACGAAGGACGGCGGCCTGTGGATGGTGGCGCCGGAATCCGCGAGCGAAATCGGCTGCATCCACACCTGCCAGGGGCTGGAGGTGGATTACATCGGGGTGATCGTGGGACCCGATCTCGTCTTCCGGGACAATCGCGTAGTCGCGCAGCCCGCGATGCGCTCCAAGCACGACAAATCGCTAAGCGGATACAAGCGCCTGCTGACTGTCGATCCCGAGCAGGCAGCACGAAGAGCCGAGCTGATCATCAAGAATACCTACCGCACTCTGATGACTCGAGGAATGAAGGGCTGCTACGTGTACTTCACGGATCCGCGTCTCGAGCGCTACGTCCGGAGTCGCCTCAGCAGCCCCGATATCCACCCGAAGGGCGTCGAAAAGATCCTCCGTGGCGCGAGGCCCCCAGCACCCCATGTTGTGCGGAAGCGATCGGACAGCAACTAACGCGGCGCGAGCATTCCCGTGCTATGAGAGCGTGCTAAAGGACGGCCGCTACCCGATGCAGCCAACTTGACCCCGGAAATCCATCAAGGCGGCACCTATCCCTATACCAGCGAGTCCCGGTGTATGGCGTGACCAGTTCGATGCCAGCGGGAGAGATCGTCGTATACGAGACGTCCGAGGGTGGCGTCCGGGTAGACGTGCGACTCGAGCGCGATACGGTGTGGCTGTCTCAGCATCAGATGAGCCAGCTCTTCGGCCGCGAGCGTTCTGTCATTACAAAGCACCTCCGGAATGTGTTCCAGGAAGGCGAGCTGCGAGAAGAAGGCATTGTGCAAAATTTGCACATTGCCGGATCGGACAAGCCGGTGCGGTTCTACAGCCCGGATGTCATCATTTCAGTCGGATACCGGGTGAAATCCGCTCAAGGCACACGATTTCGCCAGTGGGCCACCGCAACCCTGCGCGAGCACCTGGTGCGCCGCTACACCCTTGACCGCCAGCGCCTGGAGCACGCAGTTTTACTCAAGGTACTGAGCAAACGGTGGACGGAACGCGAGGCTGAGTTAAGCACAGAGAACTGTGCTTAATATCGATGAAGAATGGACGGCCTTTCGGATCAAGAGATTGCTGAGTACCTTTAGCGCCTCACGGTGGCCTATTCCGCGTTCTGCACCTGCTCGCGCATCTGCTCGATGACGACCTTCATGTCCACGGCGCTGCGGGTGGTCTCGAGGTCCTGGGATTTCGATGACAGGGTGTTCGCCTCGCGGTTGAGCTCCTGCATCAGGAAATCCAGCCGCCGACCGGCGGGCTCGTTGGCCGCGAGCACACGGCGGATCTCCTGGATGTGGCCGGAGAGGCGGTCGAGCTCCTCATCCACGTCCAGGCGCTGCAGCAGCATGGCGAGCTCCTGCTCGAGGCGGTCCTGATCCACGCTCGCTGCCAGCTCCTTCAGCCGCTCGTCGAGCCGCGCGCGCAGCCGGGTCTGCACCTCGGGCAGGCGCTGGCGCACCTGGCGCACCTGCTCCTCGAGCGCGGTGCAGCGCAGCTCGAGGACTTCCCTGAGCCGCAGCCCTTCCCGCGCCCGCGCCGCCACCAGATCCTCGAGCGTGCTGCCGAAAAGCGCCTTGACGGCCACCATCAGCTCCTCGCCGCCGGAGGCATCCTCCTTGAGCACGCCGGGCCAGCGCAGCACGTCGACGAGGTTCACGGTGTGGGCCGGAAAGGAGCGGCCGATGTCCTTCAGGCGCGCGAGCAGCCGCTCGAGCGCCTGGGAGTCGACCTCCAAGCCGGCCTCGGAGGCCTGCGCCCGCCGATAGGTGACGGAGCAGTCCACCTTGCCGCGGCGCACTTCGCGGGCGAGGTGCTGGCGCAGCTCGCCCTCCGCGGAGCGCAGCTCGTCCGGCAGGCGGAAGCTGGCCTCGAGGAAGCGATGATTGACGCTGCGCAGCTCGCAGACGAGGGTCCCCCAGGAGCCGGAGATCTCGCGCCGAGCGAAGCCGGTCATGCTGGAGATCATGCTAAGCGCTTACGTTCCCGGCCCGCGTTGAGATAGATTGGGAGTCTAACAGATGAGAGCCTGCTTCCGAGCCGTCTGCCGCGCCGTCTGGAAAGTCGCGGAGCTGAGTGGCTGCGGTACGATACTGCCGTGGTTGTGCTATGATGACTGTGACTGCAAATCAGTCGGCAGGAGCTGCCACCCCTCGAGGGCTAGACGGTCGTGAGGGCCGCGACCTGCGCGCTGATGGGTAGCGAGATTCATGGCTGGCGGGCCAGGAGCCAACAGCCAGGTGCCCCCAGATGAAGCGCGAAGTAGACGGCGACGCCGTACGTGTCGAAGCCACGCAAGGCGGCGTCAGTAGCACACTCAAGTTGCGGGTTGAGTACGCCGACGTCAGCCTCCTGGGCGGGCGCGAGGAGAACCAGGACCGGGTCGCCGCCGCGGTGGCGGAGCATGCGGCGTTGCTGTTCGTCGCCGATGGCATGGGCGGCCACGCCAACGGTGCGCGCGCCGCCGAGATCACCCGCGAGATCGTGCTCGATGGCTTCTCGCATGCCCCGCAGCCACTCTTCGACCCGCAGGGGTTCCTGCACCTGATCCTCGGCCGCGCGCACGAGGAAGTGGTCAAGCTCGGCGCCGCGCTGCCGCTCGAGCAGCGGCCGCGCGCCACGTGCGCGCTCTGCCTGGTGCAACAGGGCGCCTCCTGGTGGGCACACGTCGGCGACAGCCGCATCTATCACCTGCGCGGCGGCGCGCTGATCGCCCGCAGCCGCGATCACAGCCACGTCGAGGTGCTGCTGCGCGAGGGCCTGATCACCGCGGAGCAGGCCCAGGCGCATCCCATGCGCAACTATGTCGAATGCTGCCTCGGCGGCGATCCCATTCTCCCCGACATGGCGATCACGCGGCGACGTCCGCTGGAACCCGGAGACGTCCTGATGGTGTGCACCGACGGCTTGTGGAGCGGCCTGAAGGACGCGGAGATCGCGGCCGAGCTCTCCGCACCCGGCGCGGCATTGCGCGAGAAGCTGCTGGAGCTGGGCCAGAGATCCGTGGCGCGCACCGGCCCCGCGAGCGACAACACCTCCGCGGCCGCCCTGCGCTGGATCTCATGACGCGCCCGAGCGGCCGCGCAGCCGATGAGATGCGCCCGGTCGGCTTCGCGCGCCGGTTCGCAAAGCACGCCGAAGGAGCGATATTGATCGAGGTCGGCGACACCCAGGTGTTGTGTACCGCCAGCGTCGAGGACTCCGTGCCCGCGTTCCTGCGCGGCAAGGACCAGGGCTGGGTGACCGCCGAATACGGAATGCTGCCGCGCTCCACC
>DASZYK010000466.1:0-21288 GCA_035545455.1 Steroidobacteraceae bacterium | reverse complement strand
CCGCGGTGGAGCCGCTCAGACGGCCGACGCCGCCCCAGTCGGCATTGGCCATCCCACCGGGACCGACGCCTCCATTGATGCCGCCACCCAGCGCGCCGCCGACGGCTCCTCCCAATCCGCCGCCCAGCAGCTGGGCCTGCGCCGGCGTGCTGAAGACCAACACGGCAGCGACGGCGGCACTCGCGAAAAGACAGGATTTCATGATGGTTCTCCTCTCGAGGCCGCGGCCAGTCCGCGACCTTCTACGGAGAACTACGATGGCGCGGGCCCTTTTCATCCCGGGGACCGAAACTTTTTTGATTTGACTTAATCGGAGGCCGTGGCGGCCTGCCACGACCGCGCGGGCAAGTGAGAGGCAACGAGGCCGTACCCGTAGACGGTGTTGCGGCCTGACACGCCCAGATGAATGGCCCGGCCGATGAGATCCTCGACGGCAGATCGGGCCGTACTTGGATCGGGGCGATACAGCCGCCGGGCGAGGAGTCCTGCAACCAGAGGTGCTGCGAAGGAGGTTCCCCGCACTGCGGCGAGGCCGCGCGGAACTCGAGCTGCCTCGATGTCTGCACCCGGCGCGGCAAACATGACCTGCGGGCCGCGCTCGGCCTCCAGCAGGACGTGGTGCTTCGAGTCCACTGCGGTCACGCCGATGACACCAGGATAGGCAGCGGGATATAGCGGCGGTGCCGCCGGGCCGTCGTTACCTACGGCGGCCACGATCAGGGAACCCTCGAGGAGCACCCGATCGACCACCTGTCGCAGGAGCGCGTTCGGCGGTCCGACGAGACTCACGTTGATGACCGGCACGCCCTCGTGCACCATCCAGGCGAACGCCGCGGCGATCGCATCCACTGCCCCTCCGGTCGGCTTGCCGCAGTACACATCGGCCGCGAAGAGCAATGCGCCCGGAGCGGCCCCTGCGAACCGCGGGGCCCGTCCGATCATGAGAGAGGCGACGGCCGTACCATGATCGCTCGGTACCTGATGGCCTCCGCAGCCGTGCTGACGGATCGCCGCTCCCTGAAACAAAGGCTGTCCTGCGTCGATCCCGCCATCGATGAGCCCGAGGACTGCCTTCTTCGAGACGAGCGCTCCATCGTTTCCGACGGCCGGCTCTGTCGCGCGTTGCAGGCCCTGGTCGCCCGGGTCCGCAGCCACCTCGCCACCTTCCGTATAGATATGGTCGAAATCATACGTGCCCGCCGGGTCGAGCCGCCGCAATTCAGCCAGTGCGCGCGAGGTAGAGGTGCCCGCTGGCGTGCGCAGGATGACGAGGCGAATGCCGAGCCCCGCTAACGCTCGCACCCGGACGACGGAAAAGCCGGCCGCTCCCGCCCGCGCGATCGCCGCATCGCTGGGGCCAAGCGCGAGCACTTCGTCGCGCACGATGGGATTGCCGTTGGGATCGGCTTCGACGAGCCGCGGATGACCACGCAGAAGGTCGAGGATTCGGAGCTTGCGCGCCTCCTCGAGGCGGCGCACACGCCCGCTCAGGGAATGAGCGAGCGAGGGCAGGGACTGCTGCTGCGCCGGCAGGCCGAGATCCGGCAGTCTTCCCGGCAGGAGAGAGCCGCCGGGCCCCGGCAGCGCGATCTGCGCGGCAGCCGTCGGAACGAGCAGCAATGTGGTCAGCAATGCCCGCAGCATGCCGCCAGATTAGCACCCGATTTTGGCTCTCGGCACATATGGAAGAAAATGGGTCTCTCGCTCGTCGTAATTGAATGACAGACATGGGCCCAGCGATCGAGGATCTTCGTGACGAGATCATCGCCATGCTGCCGCGGCTGCGGCGATTCGCGCGCTCCCTGGCGCGCGAGCCGCACGACGCGGACGATCTTGTGCAGATCACGGTGGAGCGGGCGCTTGGGCGAGCCGCTCAGTTCCACGGGGACTCGCACTTCGCCGGCTGGCTGTTCGGAATCCTGCGTAACGCCTGGATCGACGAATGCCGCAGCCGCCGGAGGCGCGAGCCCCTGCATGCACCGGAGGAGCTGGCAGACGGTGTCGGCGATCCGGCGGCGGGCTCCCAATCCGAGCTGCTCTGCGTGCAGGACGCGCTCTTCCGGCTGCCCGAAGAGCAGCGGCTCGCCGTCAGCCTGGTGCTCATCGAGGGCTTTTCCTACAAAGAGGCTGCCGAGATCATGAACGTGCCCATCGGAACATTGACCAGCCGCCTCGCGCGCGGCCGTGAGGCACTGCAAAACATGCTGTCCCAGACCTCGGAGGCGCAGCCATGACGTTCTCCGACGAGGTGCTCATGGCCTATGCCGACGACGAGCTCGATGAGAGCACGCGGACCGCCGTGGAAGCGGCCATGGCGGCGGATCCCGAAATTGCGCGCCGGATCGCACGCCACCGGGCGTTGCGCGAGCGTCTGCGCTCCGCCTTCGATCCGGTACTCGATGAGCCGGTGCCCCCGAAACTCATCGATCTCGCCCGCAACGCTCCGGTGCCGTCCAATGCGTCATATGAGAGCCAAGTGGTATCTCTGCCGCGCCGGCGCGCAGGACGCATTACATTGCCGCAGTGGGCTGCGTTGGCGGCGAGCCTCCTGATCGGTGTCGTCGCCGGACGGCTCGCGTTTCATGGGAGCGGGCCTGGACTGATCGCCACCCACGATGGCCACATGATGGCGCGCGGCCTCCTGGCCGATGCCCTGACGCGGCAGCTCGCATCGCAAAACGGTGCGACTCAGCCAGTGCAGATTGGTGTCAGCTTCCGGTCAAAGGCCGGCCAGTACTGCCGGACGTTCTCGATGCCTGCCTCCGCGATGGCGGGGTTGGCCTGCCATGCAGCGGACGGTTGGCGGCTGCAGGTGCTGAGCGGCGCGCAGGAGCAGGAAGTCACCGCCGGGGGATACCGCCAGGCTTCATCCTCCATGCCTCCGGCGATAGCGAGCGCCGTCAGTGACGAGATCTCCGGCGAGCCGCTCGATGCGCGCGCCGAGGCGGCGGCGCGCGGCCGCGACTGGCAACCCTGAGAGCCGATTCGTCTGACTTTGGCGTCTCAGGGCCCACGATGCGGCCGCGCGCCGGCGCTCACGGCCTTGCCGCCAGCACCATGTTGAATGGGCTTCGGGTAACGCAGTCGATGCGGCCGAATCCCGCGGCGCTCAGGACGGAACGCAGGCGTGCTTCGCCGGCTTGCGCGCCGAGCGCGATGCGGCCTTGCTTGAGCGCACACGGCGTACACAGCAGGGTCGAGGCAGCGTAGTAGGCTCGGCCCACGGGGTTGAGGTTGCCTTCCACGGTGTCGGCAGCATTCGGCTCGACGACCATGAAGCACCCATCCGGCTTGAGCGCCGCGTGGACGTGCGACGCGTTGCGAACCGGATCGCCGGTATCGTGCAGCGCGTCGAACACGGCGATCAAGTCGTAGTCGCGTCCCGGGAAGTCATGGAATGCGGCGCGCTCGAAGCAAATGCGATCCGCCACGCCCGCATCCTCCGCCCGCGCACGGGCGATCTCGAGCGAAGGACCGTGCAGGTCGAACCCGTGGAATCGGCTCTCGGGAAAGGCCCGAGCCATCAGTATGGTCGAAGCGCCATGGCCGCAGCCGACATCCGCGACGGTTGCGCCGGCCCGCAGCCGCTCGCAGGTGCCGCCCAGCGCCGGGATCCAGTCGGCAACGAGGTGCGCAGCATAGCCGCTGCGAAAGAAGCGCTCGGTGCCGTGAAAGACACCGTGATGGTGCTCTTCCCAACCGATGCCCTCGCCGCTGCGAAATGCCTGCTCGAGCCGGTCGACGATCCGGACCGCCGCCAGCGCCACTTCGAAACCGCCGACCGCGAACGCGGGGCTCGACGGATCGGCGAATGCGCCGGCCTGCTCGGTGCTCATGCGATATCGGCCGCTTTGCGGCAGGTAATCCACATAGCCGCTCGCGGCGTTGGCGTTCAGCCACTCCTGAACGTAGCGCTCGGCGGTGCCGGTCGCGGCCGCGAGCTCCGCGGGACTGCGATCCCGGCTCGCGGCGAGCGCGCGGTAAAGGCCGAGGCGATCTCCGAGCACGACCAGCGCCGCCTGCATCGCGCCGCTGAAATCCGTAATCACGCGGCCAAGCAGAGCCTGCAACGCGTCGCCATCGAGCCTCGCTGAACCGTTCGAGTCTGTCATCTGCCTCTCCAGGTGGAAGTGAAGGGAGCGGCAGTGTCGTCAACCGCGGGCAGCCGGTCATGAGGCCGCGATGAGTTGATGATGAGGCGGACGGCAGGCGCCCCGGCGACGGGCTAGGGCGCGCGGTAGCGATACCCGTAGCGCACGACCGTCTCGATCGCGCCGGCACGCACGCCGAGCTTCTTTCGCAGCGACAGTATGACCACGTCTATGACGTTGCTGCCGCCCTCGTAGCCCGTGCCCCAGAGATCGTCCAGCAAGTCTCCGCGCTTGACCGCCTCCCCGGCGCGGTCCATCAGATAACGCAGCACTTCCAGCTCGCGTCCCGTCAGCGCCGTCCGCTGTCCGTCGACCACCAGCTCGCGCGAGGCCTCATCGATGCATACGGCGGGTGCCGAGGGCTCGCGCACGGCAGCGGCGACGAGACGTCCGAGCCAGCCGTCGACCGATTCCGGTCCGAAATCGAGCATCACTGTCGCATGCTCACGCTCGCCCCAGCGCACCGGATGTGTCGGTACGGCACGAAATCCCGCCGGCCGAAGGAACGTGTCGAAGTCGACATCCGGAGGAATCTCGGCATACAGCCTGCGCAGCCGCGGTCGCAGCTCCAGATAATGCCGCTTCAAGTGGAGGATCAGCGCCGCCTGCTCGGGCGATGTACCGAGCCGGCCGGGGCCGAGGAGGCGCGGCATCATGAGCACGTGCTCTTCCGGCCGCACCGGCTCCTCCGCGAGATGGCCCAGCCATGCGCGTGTCGCCGCTTCCTCTTCGAGCACCTCCGCTGCGAGCGCCTCCACGCGCAGCACGCAGGAGAATGCGACGACCTGACCGGCTGGATCGCGAACGCAGTGGAATGCTTCGGGAGCGGCCCGGCACCAGTGCGCGATCGCGCGCGCCGCCTCACTGCCCTGCATCCGCTCGGCGAGAGCGATGATGCCGGCGAAATCTTCCGCGGCCGCGGCTTCGACGGCGAGGGCACCGCTGCCGGATGGGAAGAAGATTTCGCGCACCGTCGGCGTCTCGACCAGGTAGAGCATGTCGGCGGTGTAGCGCCACAAGTCCGCGGCTCCGGCGCTGCGGCTCTCGGCCAGGAGCACGCGCCACGCGGCCTCGCGCGCGGCACGGTGCCCGGCGGGGTCGCTCGCCTTGAAATGCGAGGCGATGGCTTCGTGGATAGTGTCGTCGAGGCGCAGTCCTTCGGCCGTCAGGCTCGTAAACGGCAGGGCGGCCAGCCGCTCGAAGAGGTCGTGCGGGTCGCAGCCCTCGACGAGGCCGCGCAGCAGCGACTTGGTCACTCGGCGCACGACGCTCGTCTGTCGCACTGCGCGGCGCGCGTCCTCGTCCGGCACCTCTTCGAGCCAGCGGGACACCAGCGTGCCGAGCACGGTCTGCCAGTCCGACGCCTCGAGCGCGACGGCCCGGTTCAAGGAGCCGGCGGCGAGACGCAGGGCGAGCGGATGTCCCCCTGCCAGACGCAGGACGCGCTCCATGCTGCCGGCGGCAACACCGAGAGCGGACAGCATCGCCTCGGCCTCGCTCCGCGGCAGCGGTCCCAGCTCGATGCTGTGAAAGAGGCCCCGCCACTCGACCGCGCCGCGCCAGCCGATCGAAGGCGCCTGGCGCCCTACGACGAGGAGGCGCGTTCCGAGTCCCTGGCGCGGAAACCATTCGCGACGCAGCCAGTCCTCGATCAGGCGGCAACGCTCGAAGCCGTCGATCACCACGAGCCTCCGGCTGGCGATGCCGGACAGCGCTGCCGCAACCGCCTCTACGGAGCATTCCGGCGCCGGATCGAGTTGACGAGCCAGCTCGCCGAGAAAGCCCTGCGGCGTGGGCTCGAAAGCACCACCCTCGAGCCAGAACGTGGCCACGGTCCCGCCGGCCGCCCGAACTGCCGTCGCGCGCGCGAGAGTGGTCTTGCCTATGCCGGGAGCGCCGTGGATCGAGACGACCAACGGCACTTCGCCTTCGACGAACGCAGCCAGCTCGCGCAACGGCTCGTCGCGCCCCACACAGCCCTCGGCCGTACGCAGGTCGAGCAGATCCTGGATGCGGGGCGCATGCGGCGGCTGAGCGGGTCGAGGCGACGGACGGTTCGAATGCGGCATGAGCGGAGGCAAACCGGGCGCGTGCTTGGAAGGGTGCAACGAAGAGCGCGGGTCGAACAAGCGTGCCGCCGGAATCTCATCCTATCCTTATGACTGCATCATGACCAGCGAGCCGCGCGGGCTCACAGTCGGTGGCAGCAGCCTCATCCGATCCGGAGTCTCGAACCATGCGGCCATCCCTTCCGCCCTCCCCCGATCCGGCACACGAGCACCTGATGAGCCCGCAGGCCACCCTGGTGATCGTCCGTCTGAGGGCAGCCGCCGGCGTGACGATGGAGGACATGCGCGATGTGGCCGAGCGCGTGCGCGAATCCTTCGTCGGGATGCCGGGGCTTCGACGCAAGTACTTCTCGTACAGCCCCGAGCGGCGCGAGGTCGTCAACGTCTATGTCTGGCGCGACAGGGCGGCCGCCGCCCTGGTGAGCGATCCCGGCTTCGTGGCGAAGATTCGCGCGGTCTACGCAGGTGAGCCCGAGATCACCGTTGCCGAGGTACTGGCCATCGCCGAATAGGCAGCCCGGCTACTCCCCGTCGATCCGCTCACTCACCAGCGTGAGCACATCGTAGCTCGCAACCACCTCGCCAGCCTGATTCGTGATCTCCGTGTCCCAGCGGACCTCTCCGTAGCCCTTGTCGCGGCGCAGTGATTTTTCCTTGCAGGTGAGGCGGACCTTGATGCGGTCACCGGGCTTGACCGGCTTCACGAAGCGCAGGCCTTCGAGGCCGTAGTTCGCGAGCACCGGTCCGTACGGCGGATCGACGAACAGGCCTGCCGCCGCCGAGATGAGAAAGTAGCCGTGAGCGACTCGGCCGCCGAAGAACGGATTGCGCCGGGCCGCTTCCTCATCCATGTGGGCGTAGAACCTGTCGCCTGACAGGTTGGCAAATGCCTCGATGTCATCGAGCGTGACTTCCCGCTCACCACTGCGGAAGGTGTCGCCGATCGCCAGCTCGTGGAAAGTCTTGCGAAACGGGTGCTTGCCCGGATCGAGCTCGCGCGCGCCTCGGACGTAGCGGCCGGTGACGGCAGTAAGAACATCGGGCGTGCCCTGCACCGCCGTTCGCTGCATGTAATGCAGAACTCCCCGGATGCCTCCCATCTCCTCCCCTCCTCCCGCACGGCCAGGCCCCCCATGTACCAGGTGCGGCAGAGGAGAGCCGTGGCCGGTCGACTCCTTCGCGCAGTGGCGGTTGACCACCAGCACGCGGCCGTGAAAGGGCGCCATGCCGAGGGTCAGCCGTGCCGCCACCGAGTCATCCGCCGTGAACGCCGAGCTCACGAGGCTCCCGCCGCCGCGGTTCGCCAGGCTGATCCCCTCTTCGAGATCGCCGTAAGGCAGCAGCGTACAGACAGGTCCGAAGGCTTCCACCGAATGGACGGCCCGTGCGCCCCGTGGATCGCGGCAATGGAGCAGCGTCGGCGCGACGAATGCGCCGCGGTCCGCCTCCGCGCCCCGGAGGTCGGACGCCGAGCCTCCGCCGCAGACGAGCTCCGCCTCGGCCTGCAGACTCCTGATGCGCTCCAGGACTTCGCGCCTCTGGCTGAGCGACGCGAGCGGCCCCATCCTGACGCCTTCGAGCCTGGGGTCGCCCACGACGATGCGGCCGAGCGCGGCCCGGAGCGCCTCGAGCACGGTGGAGACGCGGCTCTCCGGCACGATCGCCCTGCGGATGGCCGTGCACTTCTGCCCGGCCTTGACCGACATCTCTCGAACCACCTCGCGCACGAAGAGCTCGAGCTCCGGCGAGTCGGCCTGCACGTCGGGGCCGAGGATCGAGGAATTGAGCGAGTCGGTCTCGGACGTGAAGCGGACCGCCTGCTCGATGATGACCGGATGCTGTCTGAGCCTCCGAGCCGTGCTCGCGGAGCCGGTGAAGGCGATCACGTCCTGGCAGGTCAGGTGATCGAAGAGATCGCCGACGCCGCCGCACAGCAGCTGCACGGCTCCTTCGGGCAGGAGCCCGGACTCCACGATGCGGCGAAACACCAGCTCGGTGAGATAGGAGGTCGCCGTCGCCGGCTTGACGATCGCGGGCACGCCTGCCAGCAGAGCGGGCGCGAGCTTCTCGAGCATTCCCCAGACGGGGAAGTTGAATGCGTTGATATGAATTGCCGCCCCGGCGAGAGGCACACAGATGTGCTGACCGACGAAGCCGCCGCTTTTCGAGAGCGCCTCGACGCCGCCATCCACGAACACCGTGCCGTCGGGCAACTCGCGCGCGCCTTTGCCCGCGTACACGAACAGCGTGCCGATGCCGCCGTCGATGTCGATCCAGGAATCCGTCCGGGTCGCTCCCGTCGCATACGACAGCGTGTAGAACTCCTCCTTGAGCTCGGTCAGACGCCTGGCGAGCGCCTTGAGGCACGCGGCGCGCTCGTGGAAGGTGAGCTTGCGCAGGTTCGGGCCGCCCACGGTGCGCGCATGCTCGAGCGCCGCGGCCGTATCGATGCCCTCGGTCGAGGCGTGGGCAATCACCTCGCCCGTAGTGGCATCTCGCAGCGCCGTTCCCGTCGCGGAAGGTGACAGCCAGCGGCCGGCAATGAAGCTTTGAAGCGGCATGTTCGTGTCCTGTACGGAAATTCTTCGATCAGACGGCAGGCCGCGAGTCCCCTCGATAGCCCGCCAGGCTGCCTCCAGCGCGGGCCAGACGCTCGAGCAGCGGGGCCGGGCTCCAATAGCGCGGACCGCGCGCTTCGCGGTAGCGCTCGATCGCGCTCAGGACCTGCGGCAGTCCCACCGTGTCGGCGTAGAACATCGGTCCGCCGCGCGACCGCGGAAAGCCGTATCCGTTGCACCAGATGACATCGATGTCGGCACCCGAGCCGGCAATGCCCTCCTCCAGGAGACGAGCGCCTTCGTTGACCAGCGCGTAGATGCAGCGCTCGACGATCTCCTCATCCGGAATGGCGCGCTGCGCAACGCCGAGTCGACGCGCTTCGGCGCGAGCCAGATCCGCGACCTCCGGATCGGCCTCCCGCCGCCGCTCAGGCCCGGTGTAGCGATAGAAGCCCGCGCCGCTCTTCTGGCCGAGACGGCCGCGCTCGACGAGCAGATCCGAGACCCGGAAGAAGGTCGGGTCGTCGGGCCGCTCCTTCCATGCCCGCCGCGCGCTCACGCCGATGTCCAAACCCGCGAGGTCGCCGACGGCGTTGGGGCCCATCGCCATGCCGAAACCCTCGAGCGCCCGATCGATTCGGGGGGGCTCGACACCCTCGAGCATCATGAGCTCCTTCTCGCGGCCGTAGGCATACAGCATCCGATTGCCAACGAAGCCGAAGGCGTTGCCGACGACAACCCCGGTCTTGCCGAGGCGCCGGGTCACGGCGAGCACCGTGGCGATCACATCGGGGGCGCTGCACCTTCCGCGCACGATCTCGACCAGCCGCATCACGTGCGCAGGGCTGAAGAAATGCATGCCCACCACGTCGGCCGCACGGCCGCTCGCATTGGCGATCGCATCCACGTCGAGTGTCGATGTGTTGGTTGCCAGCACCCCGCCCGGCTTGACGATCCGCCCCAGTTGCTCGAATACGGCCTGCTTGACGGCGACATCCTCGAAGACTGCCTCGATGACCAGATCCGCGTCCGAGAGAGCACCAAGCTCGCTCGCGCCGCCCACGCGAGCGGCGACGGTCTGCGCTTCGTCCGCTCGAAGCCGCCCCTTCTTGACGGCACTCTGCACGATCGACTGAACGCGCTGAAGACCGGCGTCCAGAGCTGCGGATCCGCTGTCGACGAGCACCACGGAGAATCCGGCCTGCGCGAAGCTTGCAGCGATGCCGCTGCCCATCGTGCCGGCGCCCACGATGCCGACTCGGGCAACCCGCCGCGCCGCCTCCCGCGGGGAGCTCGATCACTGACCGCCGCCCGAGCCGCGCTCCGCCAGGAAGAGATGGCGGAGCGCGCGTGACTCGATCGACGTGCGGCATCCCTGGAAGAAAGCCTGGGCCTGCTCCAGCGCGGCCTCGAACGGCTGCTCGAGCGCGGCTTGCACGCTCTCCAGAATCCGCTCCACCGCTTTCGAGCCCCGCGCCGCGCGCGGCAAGGAGGCGCGGTATTCAGGGATGAGAACGCGCATGGCGTGATCAGCGTCCGGAATGGAGCGGTCGCGAACGCGTCGTACTCCGGTTCCGCGCGTGAGAAGGTCTTGCGCGAATGCGACCGCAGCCGCTCGAGCGTCGGCGCTCTCCGCGGCGCGATCTACCAGACCTGCCGACAACGCCGCCTCCAGGCCAAGAGGCGCGCCACTCGTCATCAGATCGAGTGCCATCTTCACACCGACCAGGCGGGGAAGACGGACGGTGCCGCCCGCACCAGGCAGCAGCGCCAGCTTCACCTCGGGAAATCCGAGCTGCAGATCGGCGGTTGCGCAGCGAAAGTGACAGGCGAGCGCGGTCTCGGCGCCGCCGCCGAGCACGGCGCCATGCAATGCGGCGATCACCGGCTTCGTGCAGGACTCGAGCCGCATCAATACATCCTTGAGCAGCGGCGGCTCGGGAGGCGCCTCGAGCTCGCGCAGGTCGGCGCCTGCCATGAATGCCTTGCCGGCCCCGTGCAGCACGATCGCGCGCACCGACGGGTCGGCATCGGCCTGCTCAATCGCCTCGAGCAACCCCGCGCGCACGGCGTGGGACAGCGCGTTCACCGGAGGGTTATCCACCACGATGATCGCAACATTGTCATCGCGCTCGATGCTGACCGGTGGATTCATGGCTCAGGCGCGCTCCAGCACCAGGGCGATCCCCTGCCCTACACCAATGCACATGGTGCAGAGCGCCCTGCGTCCACCGGTGCGCCGAAGCTGATATGTAGCCGTTGTGGCGAGCCTCGCGCCGCTCATGCCGAGCGGATGCCCGAGCGCGATCGCGCCACCTTGCGGATTGACGTGATCGGCGTCATCGGGAACGCCGAGATCCCTCAGCACCGCGAGCGCCTGGGCGGCGAATGCCTCGTTGAGCTCGATGAGATCGAAGTCCGTCATGGTGAGCCCGAGGCGGCCGAGGAGCTTGCGCGTTGCCGGAACGGGTCCGAGTCCCATGGTGCGGGGCGCGACACCGGCGACAGCGGCGCCAAGGACCCGGGACCGTGGCGTGAGTCCCATCCGCTCCGCCGCCTCGCCGCTCGCGAGAAGCAGCGCGCAGGCCCCGTCATTGACGCCCGAGGCATTTCCGGCCGTGACGGTGCCGCCTGATCGGAAGGGCGTCGGGAGCTTCGCGAGCGCCTCGAGGCTCGTCGCTCGCGGATGCTCGTCGCGGTCGACGACTCGCGGCGTCCCCTTGCGGGCAGGCAACGTGACGGGAATGATTTCCTCCGCGAGGCGCCCGTCGGCCTGCGCGGCCGCGGTCCGTTGCTGGCTGCGCAGCGCGAAGGCGTCCTGATCCGCGCGGCTGATGCCGCGCTCCGCCGCGACGTTCTCGGCCGTGTCCGGCATCGAGTCGATTCCATACCGCTCCTGGAGACGCGGATTCACGAACCGCCAGCCGATCGTGGTGTCATGCATCTGCACGTCCCGGGCGAACGCTGAGGCCGACTTGGAAATCACAAAGGGCGCGCGGCTCATGCTTTCGACGCCCCCGGCGACGAGGAGATCGGCCTCGCCGGCCGCGATCATCCGGGCAGCCATCGCCACCGCGTCGAGCCCCGAGCCGCAGAGGCGATTGACCGTGACACCGGGCACCTCCTGCGGCAAGCCCGCCAGCAGCGCGGCCATGCGGGCGACATTCCGGTTGTCCTCCCCGGCCTGATTGGCGCAGCCATAGATGACATCATCCAGGGCGCCCCAGTCCACCTTGGGCTGACGTGCCATGAGCTCGCGGATGGGGATTGCCCCGAGATCATCGGTCCGGACCTCGGACAACGCGCCGCCGTAGCGGCCGATCGGGGTGCGCACTGCATCGCAGATGAATACTGATCTCATGTTTTTTCCAGACTACCTCACTGCCTGAGCGCCCGCCCTCGGCGAGCTCATCGCCCGCTGAATCGCGGCGTGCGCTTCTCGATGAAGGCGCGAACCCCCTCCTGATAATCGCTCGAGAAGCCGAGCTCCCCCTGATAGTCGCGCTCGACATCGAGCTGCGCTTCGAGAGATCGCGACCCGCTTTCGTATATCGCCTGCTTCGTCCGCGCCAAGCCGCGAGTCGGCGCAGAGGCCAGCTGCCGGGCGAGATCCTCCACGGTCGCCGCAAGCTCGGTGTCGTCCACACAGCGCCAGATGAGCCCCCAGGCGGCGGCCTGCTCGGCCGGGAGCTTCTCGCCGAGCAGCGTCAGGCCGAGCGCGCGCGCGGTGCCGATCTGGCGCGGCAGAGTCCACGTGCCGCCCGAATCCGGCACGAGCCCGAGGCGGCAGAAGGGCTGCACGAAGCTCGCCGAGCGGGCGGCGATGACGAGATCGCAGGCGAGCGCGACATTGGCGCCGGCCCCCGCCGCCACGCCATTCACCTGCGCGATCACCGGCAGCGGGAGCCTGCGCAGGGCCAGCACCAGCGGCTTGTAGTTCTCCTCGACCGACCTGGCGAGGTCGACGGGTTGAGCGCCGGGCGCAACGGCGCGATCACCGAGATCCTGCCCCGCGCAAAAGCCCCGCCCCGCTCCCGTGAGCACGAGCACGCGCGCCTCTTCCGCCGCCAGTCGCCCGAGCGCGTCGCGAAGCTCCGCGTGCATCTGGGTCGTGAAGCTGTTGAGCTTCTCCGGCCGGTTGAGTGTCAGGCGCGCGATCGAATCGCTCACCTCGAAAAGGATCGTCTGGTACGTCATCGTGAGCCCCCTCGGTTGAGGCCGGATTCTCTCAACGCTCGTCGTAGCTCAGAGTCAGGCTCTCGGAGCGCGGTTGCGCCTGGCAGGCCAGGGTAAAGCCCGCCTCGATCTCCCATGGCTCGAGCGCGTACTGCTCCCCGAGCGCCACCTCGCCCGCGATCACTTTGACGCGGCAGGTGCAGCATATCCCGTCCCGGCATGAATACGGCAGTGCGAGCCCCGAGCGCTCGGCAGCGTCCAGGATCCGGGTGCCGTCGCGGGGCATGGTGAACGTGCGGCGGCGGCCGTCCATGATCACGGTCACTTCGGTTCCCGGCGCGCTTGCGGAGCTTGGTTCACCGTGCGAAGCCTGCGCCGGCGCCTGCGAGCGGCGCTCGAGCGTGAAATGCTCCGAGTGGATACGCTCCCTGGGCACACCGAGCTCGAGCAGCGCCGCCGTCAGATCCGCGATCATGCTCCCCGGTCCGCAGAGCATCGCACCCTCGAGCGTCGCGGGATCGAAGAGCTTCTTCCCGACAGCGGCAAGCCAGCCGCGGTCGAGCCGTCCGTTCAGCCACTCGAGCTCCTGCGGCTCCCGGCTCATCACGAAATGAAGCGTCAGGCGATCGAGGAAGCGATCCTTGAGCGCAAGCAGGTCCTCGACCAGCATGCTGCGCGCCAGCGACTGATTTCCGATCACCAGGGTGCAGCGCGCGTCGGGCGAAGTCTCGAGAAGCTCGCGCGCCAGGGCGAAGACCGGTGTGACTCCGGAGCCGGCGGCAAGCCCGAGGTAGTGCACCGGACCGGATGGCGGCGGTGGCAGCCGGAACCGGCCGGAGGGCGGCAGCACCTGCAGGCTCATCCCGGGCTGCAAGCTGCTGGCGATGGTCCGGGAGACGCGGCCCTGCACTCTGATCGCAAGCTCGAGGCTCGCGCTGCTCGGGTGACTGACGACGGTGTACGTGCGGCGCAGATGCTTGTCGCCAACATTCACGCGGACCGTGATGTGCTGGCCGGGAACGACCCGGAAAGCATCCCGAGCCTGCGGCGGCACCGCGAGGCGCAGCCGGATGGCGTCGTCCGCCTCCCTGGCATGGGACTGCACGGTCAGCGAATGAAACTCGGGCAGGCTCATTTGCGCTACAGGCACTTGAAATAGTCGAAAGGCTCCCGGCAGCTGCGGCAGCGGTACAGCGCCTTGCAGGGCGTGGATCCAAACTCGCTGACACACTCCACGTCCGCACTGCGGCACCGCGGACAGTGGCGCGGCCTGCCTCCGGAGAGCGCTCGAACCGAATGCACCGGCTCCGCGGGCGGGGCGATGCCATAGGATTCGAGCTTCGCGCGGCCCTCCTCGGTGAGGTCCGCGCTGCTCCAGGCCGGACTCAGCACGTCGAAGACTTCCACCGGCTCGAAGCCGCTCGATCTGAGCGCCTCGGTGATCGACCCCCTGATCACTTCGGTCGCCGGGCAACCGGAATAGGTGGGTGTGACGCCGACCCGGACCCCATTGCCCTCGACCTCGAGCGAGCGGATCACGCCGAGATCATGCAGGCTGAGCACCGGAATCTCCGGGTCGCACAACGACCGCAGCACGGACTCGGCGCGTTGGCGAGCGCCCGCATGGGCTTCGGAAATCGATCCGGCTACCACTTCGCCCCCGGGTGGGTGCGCTGCAGGATCTGCATCTCCGCGAGCAGGTGCCCGAGATGCTCGTTGTGCTCGCCGCGCTTGCCGTACCAGCGAAAGCTCGCGGGCGGCGGCACCGTCAGAGTCGCCTCCGCGAGCGCCTCATGGACCCGGGCGCGCCAACCCGGGGCGAGCTCGGCCGGGTGGGGCCCGATGCCCGCGGCGGCGATCGCCTCCTCGAGCGGATCGGCATCGAAGAGCTCGGCGGTGTATGGCCACAGCCGCTCGAGCGCCTGCTGCGTGCGGTCGTGGCTTTCGGCGGTCCCGTCGCCGAGCCGCACCACCCAGCCGCTGCTGTAGCGCAGGTGGTAGCGGGTTTCCTTCAACGCCTTGGCGGCGATCTGGGCGAGCCGCTCGTCGCGCGAGCGCTCGAGGGCTGCGAAGAGCTCCATCTGCCAGGCATCCAGCAGGAGCTGGCGCACCACGGTCTGGGCGAAATCCCCGTTGGGCTGCTCGGCCAGCGAGAGATTCACGAAATCGGCGGGGTCGCGCAGGAAGGCGAGCGCGTCCTCGTCGCGGCCGCGGCCTTCGAGCTCACCGGCGTACGTGAGCAGCAGCCGCCCCTGCCCGAGAAGGTCGAGCGCGATGTTGGCGAGCCCGAGATCCTCCTCCAGCGCCGGCGCATGACCGATCCAGGCGCCGAGCTGTTGTGCGACGATGAGTGACGTATCGGCCAGACGCAGCACGTACTTCGCGCGGTCAGCGTCCGGCGGCGTGCATGCCGCGCCGGCGCCGCCACCGGCCGTGCTCTGCGCCTGCGCCTGGTGAGCCTCGGTCAAAGCGTCTTCACCTCTTCCGGAATCTCATAGAAGGTGGGATGACGATAGACCTTGTCGCGAGCCGGCTCGAAGAGAGCATCGGCCTCCGCCGGATCGGACGCCACGATCTCGCTCGAGCGCACCACCCAGAGGCTCACGCCTTCGCCGCGGCGCGTGTACAGATCACGCGCATGCTCTAGCGCCATGCGGGCATCGGTGGCGTGCACGCTGCCGGCATGCTTGTGCTCGAGACCCGAGCGCGGACGGATGAAGACTTCCCACAGCGGCCATTTTGGATCGGACATGGGCCTCTCCCTCAAGCGGCTGCCGCGCGGCCGCGGGCTCGCTGCTTCTCGGCATGTGCCGCGGCCGCCTCACGCACCCAGCGGCCGCTGTCGTGCGCTTCGCGACGCGCGGCCAGGCGGTCGCGGTTGCACGGCCCGTTGCCGCGGAGCACCTCGCTGAATTCCGCCCAGTCGATGGCGCCGAAACGGTAGTGGCCGCTCGCCTCGTCCCAACGCAGCTCGGGGTCGGGGATCTCGAGCCCCAGAAACTGCGCCTGCGGCACCGTGAAATCTACGAACTTCTGCCGCAGCTCGTCATTGGTGAAGCGCTTGATCTTCCAGCGCACCGAGTCGGCGGTGTGCCTCGAGTCCACATCGCTCGGGCCAAACATCATGAGGGACGGCCACCACCAGCGATTCAGGGCGTCCTGGGCCATCCGCCGCTGCGCCGGAGTACCGCGGGCCAGCGTGAGCATGACCTCGAATCCCTGCCGCTGATGGAAGCTCTCCTCCCTGCAGATGCGCACCATCGCCCGCGCGTATGGCCCGTACGAGCAGCGGCAGAGCGGAATCTGGTTCATGATCGCCGCGCCATCGACCAGCCAGCCGATCGCGCCGACATCCGCCCAGGCGGGCGTCGGGTAGTTGAAGATGCTGGAGTACTTCGCCGCGCCCGACAGCAGCTGCCCGATGAGATCCTCGCGGGCGGCGCCGAGCGTCTCCGCGGCCGCATAGAGGTAGGCGCCGTGACCGCCCTCATCCTGCACTTTGGCCATCAGGATGGCCTTGCGCTTGAGGGTCGGGGCGCGCGTGATCCAGTTTCCCTCCGGGAGCATGCCCACGATCTCCGAATGCGCGTGCTGTGAGATCTGACGGATGAGCGTGCGCCGATAGCGCTCCGGCATCCAGTCCTTGGGCTCGATCTTCTCCTCGCTGTCCACGCGCGCGAGGAAACGGGCCTCGAGCGCCGCCCCGTCGGCGCTGGCGCTGGCGCGCTCGCGCGGGCCGTCGGCGGGCTGGTCCAGGGCCTGTGCATACATGGCTCGTCCCCTCACGTCTGTGGGCACCGTAAACTTGACACAATTTATGTGTTATCGCAACTATTTCCGTGTCACTTTTGTCACGCCGCCGGCGGGCGCCCGCCAAGCTGATGACTCCGCGGGCTGCTAGCATTGCGCCGGATGAAAGGCTCCCCGCACGAACCGTCCAATGTGCTCAGCCCCGCACGGACGGTGCTGCGGGCCTTCCGCACGCAGCGTCCCATCCGCGCCGGCTCTCTCCTCATCACGATCTTCGGAGACGCTGTCGCGCCGCGCGGAGGCGAGATCGCCCTCGCGTCCCTGATCGAGCTCTGCCGCCCCTTCGGCATCTCCGAGCGCCTCGTGCGCACTTCGATCGGACGGCTGGCGAAGGATGACTGGCTCGGTGCGGCACGCGCGGGGCGCAACAGCTTCTATCGGCTGACCGCGCGCGGCCGGAATGAATTCGAGGTTGCCACGCAGCGAATCTACGGCGTCTCGACCACGGAATGGACCGGATGCTGGACGCTGCTGCTGATGTTTCAGCTGAGCGCGGCCGAGCGCAGCGCGCTGAGCGAAGCATTTCGCTGGCGAGGCTTCGGGCAGGCCATGCCGGGCGTGCTGGCATACCCCGCCGACAGGATGAAGGAAGTCGAGGACGAGCTCGCCAACTCCTCCGCCGGGGCCCGGGTGCTCTGCATGCGGGGCTCGAGCGACTCGCCGGAGGCGGACCGGACCCTGGCGCAGCGTGCCTGGAACCTCGCGGAGCTCGAGCAGCGCTACCGTCGGTTTCTCGCCCTCTTTCGCCCGGTCGCGCGCAACCTGGACCATGACGCGATTGCGCCCGCCGCATGCTTCGTGATCCGCACGCTTCTGATCCACGAGTACCGGCGGATCCACCTGCGCGATCCGCTGCTCCCGGCGAGCCTGCTCCCGGCGACCTGGCCCGGCGTGGCGGCGTCGGAGCTTTGCAGGGAGCTCTACAGCGCCGTGTTCAGCGGCGCCGAGCGGTTCCTGACGATGCATGGCGCGAATCGCGCGGGACCGATACCTCCCGCCAGCCCGGAAACGCTGCGCCGCTTCGGCGGTCTCGAGCTCGCGGCGCGCTGATCCCTGGCAGCCGGGCCGGGCCGCTCGGACCCGGAATCGACGGCGTGCGGCCCGTGTCCGATGGTCCCTCTCGCGCAGTCACCGGATTCGATGGAGAACGACACCGCGCCGCTGCGGGTCAAGGCTCCGGTCAGCACAAGTGCCTATATCCACCGTGCGCATACGCGATCGACCATGAAGCCACGGACGGCGCCGCAAGCTCCTCGTCAATGGGTGTGCGCTCAATGGGCGGGGCGCCCCGCGTCGCCGACGACCGGATCCCATCGATGACGGGAGGCTCACGCCCATGAAATTGCTACTGGTCTACGGCACCACCGAGGGTCAGACGCAGAAGGTCGCCGGATTCGTGGCAGACCAGCTTGCGAAACTAGGTCATCAGGCGAAGGTGGTGAACGCCATCGAGAAAATTGCGGCCACGGTCGATCCGCGCGACTTCGACGCCGCGATCATCGCGGCTTCCCTCCACGCCGGACACTACCAGTCCGCCATCATCCACTTCGTCAGCAAGAATCTGGCTGCCATCAACGAACATCCCAACGCATTTCTTTCCGTTTCGCTCGCCGCCGCCGGCGAGGACGAGGATGACATGCTGGGGCTCAAGCAGTGCCTGGCGAAGTTCACGCAACAGACAGGATGGACCCCTCGGCTGACCCATCACGTCGCAGGCGCTTTCCGCTATACCTCCTACGATTTCCTGAAGCGATGGGCAATGAAGTACATCGCCTACCGCAAGGGAGGCCCTACGGATACGAGCCGGGACTACGAGCTCACCGACTGGGAGGATCTGGCGCGGTTTGTCTCCAATTTCGCGCAGGCCCCGCCGGGCGCACAGTGAGCGGCCAGCCGATCCGGCCAGTCATGCGGCTCTGCTCGAGCTCGCTTGACCGCCGGTGACTCAGATACGGGACAGAATCGCGATCTCCCGCCAGGTCTCGCTTGGCAGTGAAGCTCGATCGCCGGTGGGCGCGTGCGCGCCGAGATAGGTGTCGTTGGAGAAGATCGCGCCGCCGGCGACCGTCAGGCATTCGTAAGGTCCGGTGGATTCGCGGTTGCCGTGCCTGTCCGTTACCCGCAGGTACACTGCCTGACGACATTCGAGCGTCCGATGCTGCCGCTGGCCGAGCAACCAGACGCCGTCAGCGTAATGAGAGGTGACGCTGTTGTCGGGGGCGCGAAGCGTCCCATCCGCGCAGATCCGGAAGTACGCGCCCCGGACCAGGACCACGAGCTCGCTGCGGACGGGCCGAAATGCGAGCGTGATCACTCTTCGTGCTCGACGGTCGGGCCGTGTCCGGCCCGGATGCGCTCGCCGCGTGCTGGGGCCGAGACGGTCCTGATATCGCCCATCCTGATGAGATCAGCCCCCGGCCGGTGATGGCCGGGGGCTGCAAAGGTGCGGGTCGCGGCGTCAGTAGCGGCGCGAGCCACCACCGCGGTGGCCGCCGCCGGACCGCTCGCGCTCCTGGGCCTCGTTCACCTTGAGGGATCGGCCCTCGAAGTCGGTGCCGTTCAGCGCCTGCATGGCGCGCGAGGCATCGGCGCTCGACATCTCCACGAAGCCGAAACCGCGCGGACGGCCCGTATCACGATCCGAGATCAGAGAGACCTTCTCGACCGTCCCATGCTTCGAGAACAGCGCATGGACGGCCTCATCGGTCGCCGTGAAGGGGAGATTACCAACGTATAGCTTAGTCACTAGAGAATACTCACGATAGAAACGAAGGGAGAGGCAGGAACAACCGCCTCTTGGTTCGCGAAGCTTTGCGAGGGTGGCAGACAAGGCCGGAATCGCGCCGGGATGGCGCCGGGGGCCGAGACAGTCAAGCCGAAAAGATACGAGCCGGATGAGATGCTACAGGAGTCCGCGCCGTGCCGCTCAACTTTCGCGCGCAACCGGGATGTGATCGATATCGCCTTGCAGTCACATACCGGAAGGCGCAAGCTCGTTGCACGCGCTTGATGCCGACCGGTCACGGAGAGTCCCGAGATCAGGTAACGCGTTCGGCCAGTCCCCCCGGGATACCCATGAATCTGACACTCTTCGACGCGTTCGCCCGGTATGGCGCCAAGCCGGCCAATCGGCTGAGCAGCCTCTCCGCCATGGCGCCCGACGGCGCCATGGTTCTCAATTGCCTGCCGGCGCATTTTCGCCACCCCACGCGAGGCGTGCTGCGATACGAGGCCACTCTCTCGTTGGTGGAGGCGCAGACAAAGGACGTCGGAATACTCGGTGAGCATCTCACGCACGCGCGCGACGGCCAGCTGCCGGTTCGGATGGTCGTCAAGTCGGTTACGCCGGTAACCAGCAGCGGCAAAGGGCCGGGCTATCACGTACGTCCGGATCTACTCGGCAGAGTCGTGGAATTCGATGGCGATCACTTCATCGTCGACTTCACCCGGCCGGCGCCCGCCCCGCATGCTGCCGCCCGGCGCAAGTAACGCCGATCAGCGCTCCGGCGCGTACGATGCCGTGACCGAATAACGCAGGTGCAGCTGACAGGGCCGCCTGGAGGCGTAGTCGCGGACGCGCGTTCCGCTGCATTCCAACACGCCTTCGCTGTGAATGGAGGATGCCTCCAGGGCCGCGGCGACGGCTGCAGCCAGATCGAATTGACCGTCGCAGTCGGCGTAAGGACAGGGGTACACGAAGTACGCGCGGGCGGGCGGATACAGCACGTGGGTCTGGGGCACCGGGATGGTCGCGATCGACCCCTCGAACCGGAGCTCGAGCCGCAGCTGCTCGATGGCGGGGAAGATCACGCGCATCTCCGGAGCTGCCGCCCGATCACGGCGCAACAGGAACGAGCGATCGCGGCGCGCGGTGGCGCCCTGGCCAGGAGAGAGTCTCATACCGCGCGGTCCGGGAGCGGCTGGCTCGCGCCTCCAGGTGATTCCGGACCCGCGGCCGGTCTCTCAGCGGGCGGCGCCGGTTTCGCGGCCCGGCGCTGCAGCTTCTCGAGCTGGCGCGCCTTTCTCGCCAGCTCCTTCTCTCGTCTTGCCTGACGGTAATTCGATCGCGGCACGGGGTCTCTCGTCTCGGCTTGCAGGACCCTGAAATGGAGGCGCACCGGAGCGGTCACGAAGCAACGGCTCGCGCGGAGGAAGGGTCGATATCCACGCTACGTTTCGACTGTACTCCAAAACCGGCAGCGGCACGGGGAATTCTCCTGCCGGCCGTTCAGGAATCGCTCACTCGCCGGCATGAAAGACTTCGCTGCGCAGCAGCTCCAGAGTCGCGCGGAGCTGCTCCATGCGCCGCGTCCCGATCTTCCGGCCCCATTCCGCCTCGACGCTTCTCGAGAACTCGCGAGCCGCCTCCCCGTAGGCACGGCCGCGGGGAGTGAGGCGCACCCGGACCGCACGGGAATCTGCGGGATCCGCCGTGCGCTCGACGTACCCTGCGTTCTCCAGCTCGGACACCATCTCGCTCATCGACTGCTTGGTGATGCGCGATGCGCGGGCCAGCGCCGTGAT
>DASZYK010000465.1:0-1644 GCA_035545455.1 Steroidobacteraceae bacterium | reverse complement strand
AGCCAGGCAGACCGTGCTCGCGGTGTCGAAGCGCAATGCCAGGGCGAGCACCGCGACCACGGCGAGCGAGCCGTTCAGCAGCTGCACGACCCAGACCGCCGTGCGCAGATGCTGCTGCCCCTGGAAGTGGCCGCCGGCCGATTGCGCGACACCCAGGGTGAGTGTGATCAGCGCCACGCTGAGCGCCAGGGACGGCGAGAGATGATAGATGAGGGCCGAGAGCACCGCCGCGGCGAGCGCCGTCGCCGCGCTCGCGGCAAGGGCCGCGCGCCGCCAGCGGCCATCGAGCCTGATGCCGCGCCGCGCGGCGACCTGATCGAGCCCGAGCGGCGCGGTGAGACCGGCGACGGCGACGATGCCGAGCACGAGGGCGACGAGACCGTATTCCTCCGTCGGCAACACCCGTGCAAGCAGCAGGCTGCCGATGCTGAAGCCGACGCCGCCGAGACCCATCGCCGCCGCGGTGCGCAGCGATGCGGAGCGATAGAGGGCCTTCAGCATCAGCTCGCGGCCTGAAGGACAGGCCGCGGCTCGGACTCCCGTGCCGGGGCGGCGGACGAGGGCGGGGCGCGGGACTCCTCGAGCCCCGTGGCGGGGGCCGAGGCGCCGCGCAGGAGCTGCCTGTCCCAGAGCGCGAGATTGAGCAGCGTCCAGAAGAGATGGCTGTGGTTGTGACGCCGCGCCTGATGCTCCCGCCAGAGCCGCTCCAGGGCATCCCGGCGGAAGTGCTCGCCGATGAGCGGCGAGGAGAACACCTCGTCGCGCGTCAGCTCGAGCAGCTCGCCGCGGATCCAGTTCTTCATCGGGATGCTGAAGCCCTGCTTGGCGCGCATCGCGATCCCGGGCGGCAGCCGCTCGTTCATGGCGCGCTTCAACAGCCACTTGGTCGTAAGACCCCTGAGCTTCAGATGGGTCGGGAGCGAATAGCAGAACTCGACCACCCGGTGATCGAGGAAGGGCGGGCGCACCTCGAGTCCGTGGGCCATCGACATCTTGTCGACTTTCATGAGCACGCTGTCCGGCAGCACCGTGTTGAGCTCGACGTACTGCTCGCGCAAGCCCCGCTCCCGCGGCGCCTGCGAGGACCAGCGCTTGACCGGCGCGAAGGGGTCCGTGTCGAGGTCCTGAAGAAACTCGGCCTTGAGCACCGCGGCGGTCTGCTTCGGATCGGTGAAGTACTGCCAGCGCAGGTGCTCTCCGTCCGCGCTCAACAGCGCCCCCTGGAGGAAGCGCTTGACGATGTTGCTCGCGCCCTTCTTGAGCTCGTTGTCGGGCAGTGAGGCGACGATTGCGCGGTAGAGACGCTGCCGCTGCGGCAGGGGCAGACGCTCGAGCCAGGAGTTGGCCTTGCTCGCGCGGAAGCGGTCGTAGCCCATGAGGAGCTCATCGCCGCCGTCGCCGCTCAGACAGACCTTCACGTAGCGGCGCGCCTCGGCGCAGATCAGCATGAAGGGCAGGTTCGAGGGATCGGTCGTCGGCTCATCGAGATGCCACACCGAGCGCTGGATCGCCGCCGCATCGACCGGCTGCACGAGAAGCTCGGTGTGCCGGGTGTGGAAGTGCTCGGCGACGGTCCGGGCGTACTCCAGCTCGCTGAAGGAGGCCTCACGATAGCCGAGCGCGAAGGTCTGCAGTCCGCCCGGG
>DASZYK010000464.1:0-5812 GCA_035545455.1 Steroidobacteraceae bacterium | reverse complement strand
CGGTAGCCGCTCGAGCCGAGCTTCGACAGCGGCTCCGGCCGGTCATTGACGAACACCCCGTTGGTGCTCAGATCCTCGAGGTAGTAGTGTCCGTCGCGAAAATAAATGCGTGCGTGGTGCGCGGAGACGTAGCGCAGCGCGTCCGGCAGCACCCAGTCATTGTCGCCCGAGCGTCCGATCGAGCCGCCGCTCACGCCGAAAACGACGGTGTGGCGCTCGGCGAGCTGCCGCCGATGATCACTGACGACGCGCAGGCGAAGCGACATGGTGCCCTGAAGTCAAGTGGCCTTTGCTGCGAAAACCCTTGCCAATTGCACGGACGCGGCAGCTTCCCCGGCACGCCCGGCAATATAATGTCGCCACCAAACTAGCAGCGGGCCTCACCCGAGCCATGGCAGCCAGTCACATTTTCCGCATCCTGTTCGTGAATCAGGGCAAGATTTACGAGATCTACGCCCGCAAGGTGGGCCATGGGGACCTTTTCGGGTTCATCGAGGTCGAGGAGCTGGTCTTCGGCGAGCGCTCCTCGGTGGTCCTGGACCCCTCCGAAGAGCGCATCAAGAGCGAGTTCACGGGGGTCAAGCGCACCTACCTGCCGCTTCATTCGGTCCTGCGGATCGATGAGGTCAAGAAGCAGGGGGTGAGCAAGATCACGGCGCTCGAGGGGGGGGCCAATGTCGCGCAATTCCCCATGGCGATGTACTCACCCCCACAGGGCGAGAAGAAGTAGCTGATGACGGATCGCTTCCTGGTCCTGCCCGGAGCCCCCGCCCTCTCGGGATTTCGCATCGAAAAGCTGCTCGCCCGCATCACCGGGGCGGAGCCGGCCGTGACCGGTCTGGCGGCGCGCTTCGTGCATTTCGCGTCGCTGGCGCGGCCGCTCACCGATGCAGAGCTGCGGACCCTGGAGCAGCTTCTGACGTATGGACCGCGCCTCGTGGCGACGGGTCAATGGGGTGAGGGCGAGCGGTTGCTGGTGGTGCCTCGCGAGGGGACGATCTCCCCCTGGTCGAGCAAGGCGACGGACATCGCGCACGTCTGCGGCCTGGCCGCCGTGGAGCGGATCGAGCGCGGGATCGAGTACCGGATCGCCGCCCGGCGTCCGCTCGGGCCGGAGCGGCTGTCGCAGCTCGCACCCGCGCTGCTCGACCGCATGACCGAGATCGCGCTGCTCGATGCGGCGCAGGCGGATCGGCTCTTCGGCCACTCGGCGCCGAAGCCGGCGAAGCGGGTCGCGCTCGCGGGCGGCCGCGCGGCCCTGGAAGAGGCGAACCGCGCGATGGGCCTCGCCCTTTCGGCGGATGAGATCGACTACCTGCTCGCGAGCTTCCGGCAGCTCGGCCGCGACCCGACCGACGCGGAGCTCATGATGTTCGCCCAGGCCAACTCCGAGCACTGCCGGCACAAGATATTCAACGCGCGTTGGGTCATCGATGGACGCGAGCAGGACGAGTCGCTTTTCGCGATGATCCGCTATACGCATGCGCGCCATCCCCAGGGCGTCCTGTCGGCTTATCGCGACAACGCCGCGGTCATCGAGGGCACGGAAGGCTACCGGTATTTCCCGGACCCGCGAAGCGGCGCCTACGCAGAGAGCCGCGAGCCCATCGACATCCTGATGAAAGTGGAGACCCACAATCACCCCACCGCGATCTCGCCCTTCCCCGGAGCGGCCACGGGATCCGGCGGCGAGATCCGCGACGAGGGTGCCACCGGGCGTGGGGCGCGGCCCAAGGCGGGCCTCACGGGATTCTCGGTTTCCAACCTGCGCATTCCCGGCTACGAGCGCCCCTGGGAGCGGCCACCCGCGATTCCCGGGCGCATCGCCTCGGCCCTCGACATCATGGTGGAGGGGCCGATCGGCGCCGCGTCGTTCAACAACGAGTTCGGCCGGCCGGCGATCTGCGGCTACTTCCGCACCTTCGAGGTCGCTACTCCCGGCGACCGGCCAGGCCGGGTGCGCGGCTATCACAAGCCGATCATGATCGCCGGCGGCCTCGGCAACATCCGCCGCGCGCACGTCGAGAAGTCCGACGTGCCCGTGGGCGCGAAGCTCATCGTGTTGGGCGGCCCCGCCATGCTGATCGGCCTCGGCGGCGGCGCGGCTTCCTCGGTGGGCAGCGGTGCCTCGAGCGCCGATCTCGACTTCGCCTCGGTGCAGCGGGGCAACGCCGAGATCCAGCGCCGGGCACAGGAAACGATCGACGCCTGCTGGGCTTTGGGTGATGGCAATCCCGTCCTCCTCATCCACGATGTCGGTGCCGGCGGCCTTTCGAACGCCGTCCCGGAAGCGGTGGCGCACACTCGGCAAAGAGGTGCGCGTGTCGATTTGCGCGCCATCCCGAGCGCGGAGCCCGGCATGTCGCCGCTCGAGCTCTGGTGCAACGAGGCGCAGGAGCGCTACGTGCTCGTGGTCGCGCCCGAGGCGCTCGCGACTTTCGCCTCGATCGCCGCGCGGGAGCGCTGTCCGTACGCGGTCATCGGCGAGATCGACGGCACCGGCCGGCTGATCGTCGCCGACCCGCTGCTCGGCGGCCAGCCGGTGGACATGCCGCTCGAGGTGCTGCTCGGGAAGCCGCCGCGCATGGTTCGCGACGTGCGCAGCGCCGCACCGCGGTCACGGCCGCTCGACCTGCAGCGGATCGAGCTGCATGAGGCGGTCTATCGGGTGCTGCGCCTGCCGGCCGTTGCCGACAAGACCTTCCTCATCACCATCGGCGATCGCACGGTGGGCGGAATGGTCAGCCGTGATCCGCTCGTCGGACCCTGGCAGGTGCCGGTGAGCGACGTCGCGGTCACCGTCGCGGATCTTCGCGGCCATGCCGGCGAGGCGATGGCGATGGGGGAGCGCACGCCGGTAGCGGTGCTCGATGCCCCGGCTTCGGGCCGCCTCGCCGTCGCCGAGGCCATCACCAACATTCTGGCGGCGGACGTCCCGTCACTGGGCCGCATCCGGCTGTCGGCGAACTGGATGGCGGCATGTGGAGAGCCCGGTGAGGACGCGGCGCTCTACGAGACCGTCCGCGCGGTGGCGAAGGAGCTTTGTCCCGCGCTCGGCATCGCGATTCCCGTCGGCAAGGATTCGCTGTCGATGCGAACCAGCTGGCGGGACGGCGGGGTGGAGCGCAGTGTAGTGGCGCCCGTATCGCTCATCGTCTCGGCATTCGCGCCGGTCGACGACGCGCGGCGGACGTTGACGCCGGAGCTGTGTACCCGGGAGGGACCCACGGCGCTCTGGCTGATCGACCTCGGTGCCGGCCGCAACCGTCTCGGAGGCTCGGCGCTCGCCCAGGTCTATGGCGAGCTCGGCGCGGAGCCCGCCGACCTCGACGACAGCGGGCGCCTCGTGCGTCTGGCCGCCGCGCTGGCCGAATTACGGCAGGCGGGGCTGATACTCGCCTATCACGACCGTTCCGACGGTGGGCTGATTGCGACGCTGCTTGAAATGGCGTTCGCCGGCCATTGCGGCCTCGACATCCGCCTGCCGGTCGCGAGCTCGCCTCCGGCGGCGCAACTCTTCGCCGAGGAGCTGGGCGTGGTGCTGCAGGTCGCGGCCGCCGATGAGGGGAGGGTGCAAGAGATCCTCTCCCGCCACGGGCTGGCCGACCTGTCGATGCGCGTCGGAACGCCGCTGCAAGAGCTGCGCGTCCGCGTGCGTGTCGGCGAGGACCGGCTGCTGGACGAATCCTGGGTGGATCTGCGCAGCGCGTGGTCGGAGACCTCCTGGCGCATGCGCCGGCTGCGCGACGATCCGCAGTGCGCCGACGAGGAATACGCGGCACAGACCGCCGCCGCCGATCCGGGGCTCCATGTGGCGTTGAGCTTCGACCCGGAGGAAGACATCGCCGCGCCATATATTTCGCACGGCGCGAGACCGAAGGTCGCCGTCCTGAGGGAGCAGGGCGTCAACAGTCACACCGAGACGGCGGCGGCATTCGATCAGGCGGGCTTCGCGCCCTACGACGTGCACATGACGGACATCGTCGCCGGCCGCCACCGGCTGTCGGAGTTCGCCGGCATCGTCGCCTGCGGCGGGTTTTCCTATGGCGACGTGCTCGGGGCGGGCGAAGGCTGGGCGAAATCGATCCTCTTCAACGATGCGCTGCGCGAGGAATTCCAGCGGTTCTTCGAGCGGCCTGAAACCTTCGCCCTGGGCGTGTGCAACGGCTGCCAGATGTTCGCGGCGCTGAAGAGCATCATTCCCGGAACGGCGCACTGGCCGCGCTTCGTGCGCAACCGCAGCGAGCAGTACGAGGCGCGGTTCACGCTGGTCGAGGTGCTTTCCTCGCCGTCGGTGCTGCTCGCGGGCATGGAGGGCTCATTCCTGCCGATCGCGGTGGCGCACGGCGAGGGACACGCGGAGTTCGAGTCGCGCGCGGCAGCTGAGGACTGCGTCAAGCAGGGCCTTGTCGGATTCCGCTACGTCAATCACGACCGCAGCGTCGCCAGCCGTTATCCCTTCAACCCCAGCGGCTCGCCGTTCGGAATCGCGGCGCTCAGCAATCTCGACGGCCGCGTGACCATCACCATGCCGCACCCGGAGCGATCGGTCCGCTACGTGCAGAACTCCTGGCGTCCGCGGGGTGTGGGGGAGTACAGCGGGTGGATGCGCCTGTTTCGTAATGCGCGGCGGTTCGTCGGCTAAGGGCGCGATCGCGATTGCCACTCGCCGAAATGCTGCTCGAGATTGTGATCTCGCGGATTGCCACGTCGTCCCCGCCGCCGCACCGCTCGCTGTCCGTTGATCGAAATCAAATGCTCAATGTCATCCATGGTCGCCTCATCGGAGCGAGCATGGACGTGAGCGACCCCGCAGGGTGTCAAGCCAGTGGCGCGCCGCTCGATCCGAGGCGTTGTGCGCCGGGGGGCGGCGGCGGTATTTGACTTCACGCTGCGGCCCGTCGTATCAGTATGAAAGGTGGTGACAAAGGTGACAGGAAGTTGCCGTCTGCGCGCATACCCCGGCGGCGCGCAGCGAAGGATGATTGACCGCTGGTGTGGCGCGGTGCGCTGGCTTTGGAATACCTCTCTCGGCATCCGCCGTCATTCCGTTACTTGCAGATTCCTGGCGCCGCGTGGCGTAGGGGAGTACAGCGGTTGGATGATTGTTTCGCAGAGCGCGGCGGTTTGTGGGGTTGACGTCCAATTCGGACGCTAGCAATGACGTCATCCAACATTCTGCATTTCTACCGTGTTTGTGCAGAAATGCGCATGGCGAGTAGCATTCAATCGTACCGCCGATGATAATGACAGGTAGCAAAGTCGCTCTGAAGGAAGGGCGCCCCAATGACTGCTCTGGCAGAAATAGAGACGGCGGTTCTCAATCTCTCTCAAGTTGAATTTCAGCGGCTAGTCGCGTGGCTGACGCCTCTTACGCAGAATCGTCTTTGGGTTGCGGAGCCGCAAACCACATACCGCGTCGACCCATACCCCCTGACGTTCGAAGAGTATCTCGAGCTCGAGGCGAACTCGAAGATCCGGCACGAATACCTGGCCGGCGAAATATTTGCAATGTGCGGGGTGACACCCCGCCACAATCGAATCGCGAGCCGGCTTCACGGAGCTTTTCGCGATCACTTGAAGGGAGGTCCGTGCGAGTCCTACATGAGTGATGTCGCTGTAAAGCTGCGCATGAGCCGCGATGATTACGCCTATTATCCGGACGTTATGGTTGTCTGCGGCCGGGAAAAGGGCGAGGACCGCTTTTTCACGGACCCGAAGCTGATCGTCGAAGTGCTCTCGCCCTCGACCGCCAGCGTGGATCGGCACGAGAAGCGGATCGCTTATAAGCGGATAGCAGCGCTCGAGGAGT
>DASZYK010000463.1:0-5462 GCA_035545455.1 Steroidobacteraceae bacterium | reverse complement strand
ACGCGGCCGCGCGGCCTGCGCGGTCGCCGTCGAAAGCGAACACCACCTCACGCACCAGGCGAAAGATGCGCCGGAAGTGCTCGGGCGTCGTCGCCGTGCCGAGAGTCGCCACCGCGTAAGGGATGCCCGACTGATGCAGGCGAACGGCGTCCATGTAGCCTTCGACGACCAGCAGGCGCTCGAGCGACGCGCGGGCGTGCCGGGTCTCGTAGAGTCCGTAGAGCTCGCGTCCCTTGTGGAAGAGAACCGTCTCGGGGGAGTTGAGATATTTCGGCTCGCCGCGGTCGATGACCCGGCCGCCGAAGGCGATCACCCGCCCGCGCACGTCCCGGATCGGGAACATGATCCGATCGCGGAAGCGGTCGTAGTGCCGGTCGCCTTCGCGGGCCGCGCCCGCGGATGCGCGTCCCATGTCCCGCTCGATGATGAGGCCGAGGTCCGTGAGCGCACGGCGCTCCGCCTCCCCGGCGCCGAAACGCTTCAGCACCGCATTCCAGGAGTCCGGCGCGTAACCGATTCCGAAGCTCGCGATGGTGTCGGAAGTCAGGCCGCGATGTGTCAGGTAGCCGCGGGCCCGCGGGTCCCGTGTGAGCGCTTCGGCATAGAACTTCGCCACCCGGGACATCAGGTCGTACAGTCGCTCGGAGTCGCGCGAGGCGCCGGGGGCGGCGCCCCCCTCGTGCGGCACCTCGAGACCGAGACGGCTCGCCAGCTCCTCGACCGCCTCCGGAAAGGCCATGCGGTCGTGCTCCATCAGGAAGCGAAGCACGGTGCCGTGCGCTCCGCAGCCGAAGCAATGATAGAACTGCTTCTCCGGGCTCACCCAGAAGGAGGCGGTTTTTTCGGCATGGAAGGGGCAGCAGGCCTTGTACTCGCGGCCGGCTTTCTTCAGCTGCACGCGCGAGCCGATCACCTCCACGATGTCCGCGCGGGCGATCAGCTCGTCGATGAAGCTTTGGGGGATGATGGGTGGATTCTACTCGAGGCCGTGGCCGGGTCGGCGCCGGACTGTCGCTGGATCGGAAGCCGCCGTGCCGTCAGGGCCTGGCATCACTCGAACAGGTGCCTCAGCTCCGAACCAGCTTCTCTTTGACGCGGGCGCTGACCACGCCCATGTCGGCGCGCCCCTGCGCCTGGCTCTTCACCAGCGCCATTACCTTGCCCATGTCCCTGGCGGAGGAAGCGCCGGTCGAGGCGATGGCCCCCGCGATCAGGGCGTCGAGCTCCGCGTCGCTCAGGCGGGCGGGCAGGTAGGCCTCGAGAATCGAGACTTCGGCGCTCTCCTTCGCGACGAGGTCGGCGCGCCCGCCGGCCTGGAACTGCGAGATCGCCTCCTTGCGCTGCTTGATCATCTTCTCCAGCACCGCGAGCACCTGGCCGTCATCGAGCGTGATCCGCTCGTCGACCTCGCGTTGCTTGATGGCGGCGAGCGCCAACCGGACGGTGCCGAGGCGCTCCTTCTCGCCGGCGCGCATGGCGCTCTTCATGTCCTCCGTGATGCGTTCCTTGAGGGTCATGCCGGCGGTAAGACCAGGGTCAGCGGGAGGGACGCATGCCCTCGCGCGAGATGCGCTTCATGTGGCGCTTGATGGCGGCGGCCTTCTTGCGTTTCCGCTCCTGGGTCGGCTTCTCGTAGAATTCACGCCGGCGCAGCTCGGTGAGAATGCCGGCCTTCTCGCAGGCGCGTTTGAAACGCCGCAAGGCGGCATCGAAATACTCATTCTCACGGATACGGACGCTCGGCATCGAAACCTCAGGGCCTGTTGAACAGCAGGAGTGACCGGAAAATCGGGCGCGCAATTCTAGTTGAGGCTCATGGCAAAGGCAAAAGATCAGCATCCCGAGGCATTTCGCGTCTCGATGGGGGGGGCCGGTGGGCCCGGGGCGCCTCCGGCCGCGGCGGCAAGCTTGCGCGTTCTGGCCATCGAGTCCTCCTGTGACGAGAGCGCCGCCGCCGTGCTCGACCAATCCGAGGGGCTGCTGGCGCACGAGCTCCACAGCCAGATCGAGCTGCACCGGACTTACGGGGGTGTCGTCCCGGAGCTGGCGTCCCGCGATCACGTGCGCCGGCTCCTGCCGCTGGTCCGGCGCGCTCTGCAGCGGGCGGGCACCCGTCCCGAGCAGCTGGCGGGCGTGGCTTTCACGGCCGGGCCGGGCCTGATCGGGGCGCTGCTCACGGGGGCGGCGCTGGCACGCAGCCTGGCCTACGCCTGGGGAGTCCCCGCGGTGGGGGTGCATCACCTGGAAGGGCACCTGCTCGCGCCTCTGCTGGAGCCCGACCCGCCCCCTTTCCCGCACGTGGCACTCCTCGTCTCCGGCGGCCACACGCAGCTCATAGAGGTTGCCGCCATCGGGCGATACCGCATCCTGGGCGACACACGCGACGACGCAGCGGGGGAGGCGTTCGACAAGACGGCCAAGCTCCTGGGGCTTCCTTACCCGGGCGGTCCCGAGCTCGCGCGCCTCGCGCAGCGCGGCACGGCCGGGGCATGCACGTTTCCCCGGCCGATGCTCGACCGGCCCGGGCTGGAGCTGAGCTTCTCGGGACTGAAGACGGCCGTGCTGCACTCCCTTCGCGGGCGTGAGCTGACGCCGCAGCTCAAGGCCGACGTGGCCCGCGGCGTGGAGGAGGCCATCGTCGACACCCTCGCCGCCAAGGCGGTGCGCGCGCTCGATGCCAGCGGCCTGGACACGCTCGTGGTCTCGGGCGGCGTCAGCGCCAATCGGCATCTGCGGGCCGCGCTCACCGAAGCGGTCGGCCGCCGGGGTGGCCGCGTGTACTATCCGCGCATCGAGTTCTGCACCGACAACGCGGCGATGATCGCGGTGGCGGGCCTCGCCCGGCTGCGGGCCGGGGAGCGCGACGGCCTGGCGATTCAGGCGCGCGCGCAATGGCCGCTCGAGTCTCTGGCCCAGGTGCCGTCACAACTCAACATCGGCCGCGGCGCCGAGCGAGCCCTTCCCGCATGACGAGCCCAACTCAGACCGGCGACCGCATCTTCCTGCGCGGCCTGACCGCCGAGTGCATCATCGGCTTCATAGACTGGGAACGGCGCGTGAAGCAGACCGTCGTGGTCGACCTCGAGCTGCCTGTCGACTGCCGCCGTGCCTCGGTCAGTGACGACGTCGCCGACACGGTGGACTACAAGAAGGTCGCGAAGCGCGTACTGGCTTTCGTGGAAGCATCCGAGCTCAAGCTGGTCGAGACCCTCGCCCATCGCCTGGCTCTGCTGCTGCTCGAGGAGTTCGGGCTGGAGTGGGTGCGCGTCTCGCTCAACAAGCCGGGGGCGATCCGAAATTCGCGTGACGTCGGCGTCGTCATCGAGCGCAGCCGTGCGGATCTCACCGCCGCGGCGGCCGCGCGCCTCTGATCGGCGAAGCCCGTGCCCGACGTCTATGTCGCCGCCGGCAGCAACATCGAGCCCGAGCGGCATCTCGCGATGGCGGCGGGGGAGCTCGAGCGGCGGTTTCCCGGCGTGCGCTTCTCGCCCTGGTACCGCAACCGCGCGGTGGGGTTCGAGGGCGAGGACTTCATCAACTTCGTGGCCGGATTCGCCACCGGGCTCCCGGTCGCCGAGGTGCTGAAAACCCTGCACGCCATCGAGGCGCTCTGCGGCCGGCCGCGCGAGGCGCCGCGCTGGGCGCCCCGCTCCATGGATCTCGATGTGCTTCTCTACGGGGATCTGACGTGTCAGGAGCCGCACCTCAAGCTGCCGCGTCCCGACCTGTTGAAGCGCGCCTACATGCTGGGGCCGATGGCCGCGCTCGCGCCCGATGTCGTGCATCCCACCGAGAAGCTGACCATCGGAGAGCTCTGGCGGCGCTTCGACCGGGTGGCGCACCCTCTGGTGGAAGTGCCGCGCGCGGCCGCGGGCTGATGGTCGACCGTCAGCGATGCCTGGCAGTCCCGATCCGGGATCCCGGCTACCAGCCGATGCTCCTGCCGCCATCGACCGCGAGAATCTGACCGGTGACGAACGGCGCCTCGCAAGCGAAGAAGAGCACCGCGCGCGCGACGTCCTCGGGCGATCCGATGCGCTTCAGGGCCGTGCGCTCGATGATCTTCCCGCGCAGCGCGTCGTCGACGCCCCCTTCCGGCCACATGACCGGTCCCGGCGCGATCGCGTTCACCCGCACGCGCGGCCCGAGCTCGCGCGCCAGCGACCGGGTCAGCATGATGAGACCGGCCTTGGCGACGCTGTACACCGGATGGCGTCGCAGCGGCCGCATGCCATGAATGTCGGCGAGATTGACGATGAGCCCGCTGCGCTCGCGCAACGCCGCGGCGGCCGCCTGCGACAGGAAGAGCGGCGCCTTGAGATTGGTGCCGATCAGGTCGTTCCAGTCGTCCTCGTCGATGTCTCCGAGCGGAGTCGGATAGAACGAGGAGGCGTTGTTGACCAGGATATCGAGGCCGCCGAAGGCGGCGGTGGCGGTGTCGGCCAGCTCCTTCACGGCGGCGGCGTCGAGCAGATCGCATTGCGCGAGCGCCGCCGAGCCCGGCCTGGCCGCGCTCAATTCCCGCGCCAGCGCGGCCGCTTCCTCCGCGGAGCTGCGGTAATGCAGCACCACTGCGGCGCCTGCCGCGTGCAGTGCGCGCGCGATGGCGGCACCGACGCGGCGCGCGGCGCCGGTGATCAGCGCGGCTTTGCCGGCAAGCGGCGCGGCGCGGTCGGTATCGGCGGCGGGGTCTGGCATAAGGTCCTCACATTATGATGCCGCCGCTGTCGCCGGAAGAGGAAGCGCATTCCCGCGCCGTCACCGCCCTGATCGGCGAGCGGGTTCGCGCCGCGGGCGGCTGGCTGCCCTTCGACCAGTTCATGGAGCTGGCGCTCTATGCCCCGGGGCTGGGGTACTACAGCGCGGGCAGCGTGAAGCTCGGGCCGGGCGGGGATTTCGTCACCGCCCCGGAGGTTTCCGATCTCTTCAGCCGCTGCGTCGCGAGGCAGTGCGCGCAGGTGCTCGCCGGAGGCGGGGACATTCTCGAGCTGGGTGCGGGCACGGGCCGCATGGCCGCGGTGATCCTCAAGACCCTGGCGGCGGGCGGGACGCTGCCCGGGCGCTACGCCATTCTGGAAGTCAGTGCGGATCTGGCGCAGCGGCAGCAGCAGCGGCTGGGACGTCTGCCGCGGGAGCTGCGGGAGAGGGTGGTCTGGCTCGACCGGCTGCCGGAACGGCCGCTCCGGGGGGTAATCCTGGCGAACGAGGTGCTCGATGCCTTGCCCTGCCGGCGGTTCGTACTGATGGGCGGCCGGATGCGGGAGCTGGGCGTGGCGCTGTCTGAAGGGGCGCTGCTCGAGCGCGATGCGGCGCCCGACGAGGCGCTGGCGAGCGCGTGCGCCGAGCTGCTCAGCGAGCTGCCGGAAGCACTGCCGGAGGGCTACTCCTCGGAGCTCTGCCTGCGGGTCGCGCCGTGGATAGCCGGCGTCGCGGAGTGTCTGGAGCGGGGATCGATGCTCCTC
>DASZYK010000462.1:0-12103 GCA_035545455.1 Steroidobacteraceae bacterium | reverse complement strand
GGGATTCCCACTGCTCGTAGATCCGCCGCTCGATATCGTGCGGCGCGTACACTTTGTCCATGGATCGAAGGGCCCCGAGTGAAGCGTCGGGGCATTATAGAGGCACGGGGATGTGCCCGCCGCCGCAGGTGGCTGGCGGCGGGCGAAGGTCGCGCCTTCCGGCCAGCCGCGCGTCGATCCGGGGTGGATGCCCGGATCGAGCGCTCCAGATAACTCGGCCGCGCTTATTCCGCGCGCAGCGGGTGCGTGCCGGGCTCGATGCCAAGCTCGCGGTAGGCCTTGAAGCGCGCGCGCCCGGCGCGCCGGCGCGTCTCGTCACCGTCGATGACTTCCGCGATCCGGCGCGTCAGGTGCAGAAACGGCGGCGGATCGGCGGCGAGATTCAGGACGAAATCGAGCTCCGCGGCCGGCGGGGATCCGGCGCTGAGCAGAACCGGCGGATTCGCGGCGTACTCGGACTCGCGATGGCGGAGCCCGGAGTCCTCCGCCGCGTTGGATGTCAGCCACTCGTGCGGCACGAAGCTGCCGTCCGCGAAAGTCCACAGCAGCTCGTCGAGCGCTTCCAGCTCGGCGCGATCGGTGTGCCAGACGAGAGCGCGCTGGGCGGCAAGATAGGCCTTCTCGGCCAGGCGGCAGGCGATCTTCAGGCGTGCGGCAGGCGCTGCCCCCTCGATCACGTAGAAGTCGACGCGCAGCAGAGGTCCGTGAGGCGCGGCTCCGCTGGGCTCGGCGCCCCGGGACTTCTCAGCGGCGAAGGAGGCGGGCGGAGACGAATCGCCGCCGCTCGAGGCGGCAGATGCTGAAGTGCCGTCGCCGTCGCCCATGGCTCACGCCGTGACGCGTCAGAGCCCGGCGCGCCGGATGAGGAAATCCGCGAGAAGCGGAGTCGGACGCCCAGTGCTGCCCTTCTGCGCACCGCTCTGCCAAGCGGTGCCCGCGACGTCGAGGTGCGCCCATTTCATCCCCTGTGTGAATTTGCCGAGAAACGCCGCGGCGGTAATGGCGCCGCCGTCCCGGCCGCCCACATTGGCGAAGTCCGCGAAATTGCTCTTCAGCTGCTCCGCATATTCCTCGGTGACCGGCAGCGGCCACGCACGGTCATCCGCGCGCACGCCTGCCTCGACCAGCTCCTCGATCAGCGCCTCGTCATTGCCCATCGCGCCGGAGTGGTGATGTCCGAGCGCGATGATGCAGGCGCCGGTCAGCGTCGCGATGTCCACGACCGCCGCCGGCTGGAAGCGGCGCGCGTAATGCAGGGCGTCGGAGAGAATCAAGCGGCCCTCGGCGTCGGTGTTGAGAATCTCCACCGTCTGGCCGGAGGCGCTGGTCACGATGTCGCCGGGTTTCACCGCCTTGCCGTCCGGCATGTTCTCGACGGCGGCGACGAGCCCGACGACGCGCAGCGGCAGATCGAGCGCCCCGGCGAGTGTCATCGTGGCGATCACCGCGGCGGCGCCGCTCATGTCGTACTTCATCTCGTCCATGTTCGGCGGATCCTTGAGGGAGATGCCGCCGGTGTCGAAGGTCACGCCCTTGCCGACCAGCACGACGGGATGCGCGGACCGCGCCGCCTTGCCGGATCCGGCATGCTCGATGACGACGAACCGCGGCGGCTGCGCGCTGCCCTGCGAGACCGCCAGCAGGCAGCCCATCTTCTCGCGGCGGATGGCCGCCTCATCGAGCACCCGCACGCGCAGCGACCGGTATCGTTTCGCGAGGGCCCGCGTCTCCTCCGCCAGAAAGGTGGGCGTGCAGACGTTCGCCGGCAGGTTGGCGAGGTCGCGTTGGACCTTGCAGGCCTCGGCGATGGCCGCGCCATGCGCCAGCCCGCGGCTCACGCTCGCGGCCGCGCTTTTGGCCACGGGGCCCGCCAGCACCCGCTCGAGCGGCGCTGCCTTCGGCTTCTTGCCGCTCTTGAGGTCGTTGATGCGGTACAGGCCCGCCGCGGCGATCTCCGCCGCCGCCCGGCCGAAATAGTAGTCATCGAGCTCCTTCGCCGCGGGCCGCTCGATCGCGAGCGCCGCGCTCCCGATGCCGGTCTTCGCCAGCGCCGCCACGGCGGCCGTCCAGGCCTTGCGCCAGGTCTTGCGGCTGAAGCTCTTTCTGGTGCCGAGCCCGGTCAGCAGGACGCGAGTGGCGCGTATGCCCGGCAGGTCCGCGAGCAGCAGCGTCTCGGCGGCCTTTCCGGGGAAGTCGCCGCGGCCGAGCAGCTTTTTCAGCCGTCCGCCGCTCGCGGAGTCGATCGCGCCCGCCTCCCCGGTCAGCTGCCCGTCCTCGAAAACGCCGACGACGAGGCAGTCCACGTCGAGCGTGGCCATCCCCTTGCTCCAGATCTCAAATCGCATCGCAGTATCCCCGTGCCGGCGGTGCCGGAATGCCGGCACATCGCGGGAGCAATTTGTGGTTCGCGGGTGCGAACCATTGAGGCGCGCAACCGTCTGCTTTACCTTAGTTGTTTATTTTAACCCACCGGCGGGTCCGGCGGGGAAAGTCACGGCAGGTCACCGGTTGGGGAAAATCCTCGGACGCTACGTGCTGCGCGAAGTCATCACGGCCTGGATCGTGGTGATGGGCGTGCTCCTCGTCATCCTGCTCGCCAACCAGGTGGCCGCCGTGCTCGAGCGCGCGGCGGTGAGCCAGTTTCCGCAGGGCGTGGTGCTGGAGCTCATTTATCTCGGAATCCTGCAGTACCTGAGCATTCTGGTGCCGGTGGGACTGCTGCTCGGGATCGTGCTCGCCCTCGGCAGGCTGTATCACGACAGTGAGCTCGCGGCCGCCCTCGCCTGCGGGGTGAGGCCGGTCACGCTGTATGGCGGCGTGATCGGTCTCGGCATCGTTCTGGCGGGCGGCCTTGCCGCGCTGACGCTGCTCGTTGCGCCGGGAGCCACCGCTCAGGCGCTGACGATCCGCAATGCAGCCGTGCGCGCCGGGCAGTTCGCGCCACTCCAGGCGGGCACCTTCCGCGCATTCGGCGGCGGCAACGCCGTCGTGTACGCGGAGAAGGTGGATCCCGACGGCACGATGCGCAACGTCTTCGTGGAAAGGAATCAGGGGCCCGTCGTGGAAGTGGCCGTAGCGCGCCGCGCCGTGCACACCGTGTCGCCGGATGGCGCAACGCAGGCGATCACGCTGATGGATGGCGAGCGTCTGGAGGGCATACCGGGCAGTGCGCAATTCCGCATCATGCCATTCGGTGAGCTCTTCACGCCCATCCGCGTTCCGCCGGCCAAGAGCGCCGTCACGGACCTCGATGCGCAGCCCACCTCGGCGTTGCTCGCCTCGGCGAGCCCGGAGCGCCAGGCAACGCTGCAGTGGCGGATCTCGCTGCCGCTGATGTGTATCGTGCTGACGGCGCTGGCGGTGCCGCTCGCGCGCCTCAAGCCGCGGCAGGGCCGCTACGCGCGCGTGTGGCTCGCGGTGGTGGTGTACCTCGTCTATCAGAATCTGCTCTCCGCCGGTCAGACATGGGTCGCGCACGGGACGATCCCGGTCGCGCTCGGTCTCTGGTGGGTGCATGCGGCCGTGATATTGCTCGCCCTGGCGGTGATCTTCGCGCCTCAGGCGGCCCAACGCGTGCGACACCGGATGGCGGCCACAGCATGAGCGTGCTGGACCGCTACATCGTGCGCACCGTGCTGGGCGCGGTGCTGCTCGTCATGTCGGTGCTGCTCGTCCTCGGCGGGCTCTTCCTCTTCATCAGCCAGCAGGGCGATATCGGTGTCGGCCGCTACACGCTGGCGGACGCTCTCTGGTACACGCTGCTCAACCTGCCGCAGCAGATCTATCAGTTGCTGCCGATCACGGCACTCATCGGGTCGCTCATCGGCTTCGGTCAGCTCGCCCGCGGCAGTGAGCTGACGGTGATCCGCGCCACCGGCCTGTCGGTCGCCCGCCTCGCGGGCACCGCGCTCATCGCCGGGGCTCTCCTCATCGCGTTCGAAGGCGCGATCGGAGAGTTCGTGGCACCGCAACTGCAGGAAGCGGCGAACCAGCAGAAGGCGTTCAGCCAGTTCAACAGCGTGGGATTCGCAGGCGGCATGGGGGCCTGGGTGCGCGACGGCGGCCTGATCCTGAATGTCGCGCGGCAGTCGGGGTCGAGGCAGTTCGTCGGGATGCAGGTGTTCGAGCTCTCGCCGCAGCACACGCTGGTGTCGATCGGCCGTGCCGCGAGCGCGACGGCGGCGGGGCAGCGGAAATGGCTGCTCGGCGGCTACACGGAGTCGCGCTTCACGGATGACCGGGTGACGGCCAGCGCGCCTGGGGAGAAGGTGCTGCAGTCGAACCTCACGGCGGGATTTCTGGGGCTGGCGGTCCAGGATCCGGAGCAGTTGACGCTGAGCGCGCTGTGGCAGGTCATCGAGTACTTCCATGCGAATTCGCTGGATGCGCGCCAGTATCTGTTCGCGTTCTGGTCGAAGATCGCGCGCACGGTGGCGATCGCGTTTTCGGTGCTGCTCGCGATACCGTTCGCGCTGGGGTCGATGCGGTCGGCGGGGGCGGGGACGCGCACGATGTTGGGGTTGGTGATCGGGATCGGGTTCTTCCTGCTGCAGCGGCTGATCGAGAGCGGGACGATCGTGTTTCACCTGAACCCGGTGATTCTGGCGTGGCTGCCTACGGCGCTATTGGCGACTGTGACACTGCTCCTGCTGGCCCGGGCGAGGTAGGACGCCGAGCCCCCGGCAAGCGGATTTTGCGCCCGAGGCGCCTCTCCGGCTGATTCGCGCGGACTACTTTGAACGATGGACGTGAGAGGTGGGGGGCGATTTTTTGGCGGGGAGGGGCTTCAGGAGGCCGTCCACGGACGGGAAGATCTCGTCATAACGATAGTCGGGGATCTCGTAGTCCCAGCCTTGCACTCGGGAGTTGATCTGCTGGGCTTCGGCGTCGGCGGACTTGTCGATGGCGCGGGCGGAGAGGTCGATGTAGTGGTCCTTGGCGTCCGTGTGGCCGCTGACATCGATTTCCAGGCCGTCGAAGGTCTTGAAGACGGCGTGGGAGAGGTCGGTGGGTTTGGCCGGAGTCGTGGCTTTGCGGACGTCGGTGAGCGTGAGGGCGGAGAGGGCGCTGCCGAGGGAATTGGCGGCGTCGGGGCCGGTCAGCTCGCGGCCGCGGGGGACGCCATGGACGGTGTAGTTGGCGTCGGTCTTCTTGGCGCGCGCGGCGCTGAATGCGGCGCCTCTGGCGGGCCGCTCGTCGATCTCGCTCACGCGGCTCTGGGCGATGTTGACGACGGTGGGGTCGAGCCAGAGTTTCGGGTCGGTGTCGGCGGCGACGAGCGGGCTCGCGAGGAGGCTCTGGGCGGAGTCGACCACGCGGACGTAGCAGTCGTTGGCGTTCACGGAATGACCCACGATCACGGACCAGGTCTTGCCCGGAGAGACGATGTCGATGCGCACGCCGGTTGCCTTGGGAGAGGTCACGTCCTCGACGCCGAGCACGGGATAATTGCGCGCGAGCCTCGTCTTGCGCTCCACGGCCTTGAGTGATCCGAGATCGAGGAGGAGCTTGCGCAGCTTGCCGGAGTCGGCCGGGTAGCCGCGCTCGGCGACGAGCCAGTCGGTTGCCCCGCGGTCCAGGGTCGCCTGGGAGTTGCCCGCGCCGGTGATGCGGATACGGGTGACGTCGTTGAGCGAGTGCTCGAGGCCGGGGAGTACCGTGGTGCCCGCGATCGAGTCCTCGCCGGTCTGGCTGCGGCTCGATACCCAGGCGGCGAGCGCGATGACGACGATGCCGATGGCGAAGAGGAGCGTGACACGGCGTGCAGTCATGACAGGTTGTCCTTGTTGTGCTTGGCGGCGACCGGGCGCCGGCGGCGCATCGCGGCGATGAGGAGCGCCGCGAGCGCGAACAGGGCCGGCATCACGATGATGTCGATGACCTTGAGCTCCGTGCCCAGCCTGTCGATGTCGCTGACGAGGCCCGCCTGCACGGCGCGCAGACGCTTGCGGATCCGCAGCTTCTCCGCCTCGAAATGCTCGATCTCCTGCTGCTGGGCGGGTGTCAGGATGAGCGCGGACTTGTCATTGCGCTTCGACTGCAGCAGCGTCAGCTGCTGCTCCGTGGACTGCAGCTTCTGCTGCAGCTCCTCCTCCTGAGCGTGGAAGCGCGCATCCGCCGCGCGGCGCAGCGCCTCGACGCGCAGGAAGGGCCGCGCGAAGCCGGCGCGGCCGCGGACGCTGATGAGGTCCGAGCTGCCGGAGAGGTTGTCGAGAGCATTCAGCACCAGGTCGCCGTTGCCCGCCCAGGCCTGTGCGATCTGCTGACCGAAGAGATTCTCCTCGTGCACCCACAGGTAATTGGACAGCAGGTCGGTGTCGGCGAAGACCACGAGGTTCAGAGGCTTGATGGACGCTTTGAGGTCGCGCTGCCCGGCGGGCAGTGTGACGCCCTTGGGCGGGCCGTCGGGGAATGCCGTCTTCACCGTGCCGGTGATGCGGGCGGCGATGGTGTAGCGGGTACCGGTGGGCTTGAACCCATCGAGCAGGGTCGCCGGGTTGAGCAGCATCGCGAACCGCTGCGCCGGCATCGGCTCGGCATCGGCGCTCGAGCGGATCAGGGGCTCGAACTTGACGGCCGCACCCTTGACCGGCGTCAGGAAGCCGGCGGTCTCGACGTTGATGTTGGAAAGGCCGGCGGTGATGACATCGCTCTGCGACAGGGAGCCTTTGCCGAGGCCCAGGATCCCCAGGTGCTCGACGGGCGGCTCACCCTCGCGCATGGCCACGGTGAGCGCGTGGCCGCGGTCGGCGACCACTTCCGCCGGATTGAAGTCGACGCCCCAGGCCGAGAGGAGCCTGCCCATGTGCGAGGCCCGGTCGGCCTGCAGCGATTGCATGGGATTGCCGGCCGACTCCATTGCCGCGTCCGGATCGACGAAGGCGACGATGTGTCCGCCGCGCAGCGCATACTGGTCGATCGCGAACTGCGTCGCCGGCGAGAGGTTCTTCGGGTGCACGAGCACCAGAACCTTCGCATCAGGGGGGATCGACGTCGCCGTGGGCGTCAGCGTGCGCAGATCGAAGAGCTGCTCAGCCTGCGCGTAGATCGCCCAGGGCTGGCGCATCTGGCCGCTGCGCGGGTCGAAGCCGCCCGTCATGGGCAGGGTCGAGAGCCAGGCGACGACCGGCTTCGCGGGATGCGCGAGCTGATAGACGAGCTTCGCCACGTCGTACTCGAGGAAGCGCTGCTTGCTCGGGTCGAAGAAGGGGATCGCCTGCTGGCCGTTCGTGGAGTTGGTTCCGGCGAGTCCGAAATAGAACTTGCTGCCGGCCTCGTTGAGGGCCGTGCCGGTGACGCCGAGCGCCGCGGCGCGGTCCTCCTCGACCGAGAACGGCTGCGGGTCGATGACGTGCAGGTGGATCATGCCGTCCGAGCGCTGCGCGAGCTCCTCGAGGAAATCATGCACGCGCTGGCCGTAGGGCCGGATCTGCGGAATGGATTCCGCGGCCTTGGACGAGTAGAAGAAATAGAGGTCGATCGGCTCCCTGATGCTCTTGAGGATCCGGTCCGTGCCGGGCGAGATGGTGTAGAGGCGGTTCTGCGTGAGGTCGAGCTGCCACCCCGCCAGTGAGTAATTGAAAAGTATGGTGAGGCCGATGAAGGTCAGGGCCAGCGCCGCCACCGCGCCCCAGCCGAGTGTCGAGCGTTTCGTCATGGAGCGCTCCTAGTCCGCCTTGCGCAGGTCGAGGGCGACCGCGGTCGTGAAAAGGAAAAAGCCGATCAGCATCGCGAAGTAAAGGAGGTCGCGCGCCTGGATCACGCCCTTGCTGATGGACTCGAAGTGGGTGAGGAAGGAGAGCGAGGCGATCGCGCCGACGAGCGCCTGCGGCGCCCAGCTCTGGAATGCGTCAACCACCATGGGGTACCCGGCGAGGAGGAAAGCGAAGCAGACCGCGACGCCGAGGATGAAGGCGACGACCTGATTGCGCGTCAACGCCGACATGCACGAGCCCACCGCGAGAAAGCCGCCGGCGAGGAGCAGGCTCCCCAGGTAGGCGGCGACGATCGTGCCGTTGTCGGGGTCGCCGAGATAGTTGACCGTGATCCAGATCGGAAATGTCAGCGCCAGCGCGAGCGCCGTGAAGATCCACGCCGCGAAGTACTTGCCGAGCACCGCCTCCCAGAGCTTCACCGGCTGGGTCATCAGCAGCTCGATGCTGCCGGACTTGCGCTCCTCGGCCCAGAGCTTCATGGAGATGGCCGGGATCAGGAAGAGATAGAGCCAGGGGTGAAAGGTGAAGAACGGCTGCAGGTCCGCCTGGCCGCGCTCGTAGAACCCGCCCACGTAGAACGTGAAGGCGTTGGCCAGCACTAGGAAGATGAGGATGAAGACCTAGGCGAGCGGTGTCGCGAAATAGCTCGCGAGCTCGCGGCGCAGAATGATGCCCACGTTGCGCATGGCGCCCCCGTCTGAGTCGTTATGCCGTGATGGAGCGGAAGACTTCGTCGAGCCGTCCGGATTCGAGATGCAGCTCCTTGAGCGCGAGGCCGTTGCTGCTCGCCACCTCCGAGACCGCCGTCAGGATCGCGGCGCCCGAGCGCGGCAGCGCGGTGAGGCGCACGTCGCGCTCGCTGACTTCGACATCCGCCACCGACGGCAGCGCCGCCACCGCGGCGCGGGCGGCGGCCAGCTGCTCCGGCCGCTCGAGTTGCAGCGACACGGCGTTGTAGTAGCGCGACCGGGCCGCAAGCTTCAGCGGCGTGTCATCGGCCACGATACGTCCGCGCGCGATGATGATCGCGCGATTGCAGACGGCGTCGACCTCTTCCAGGATGTGCGTCGAGATGACGGTGATCTTGTCGCGCGCCATCTCGTTGATCAGCGCGCGGACCTCGAATTTCTGGTTGGGATCGAGGCCGTCGGTGGGCTCATCGAGGATGAGCACCGGAGGGTCGTGGATGATGGCCTGCGCCAGGCCGACGCGGCGGCGGAAGCCCTTCGACAGGGTCTCGATCGACTGCCCGAGAACGGAGGTGAGCTGCAGCCGCCCGATGACGTAATCGAGGCGCGCGCGCCTGCGGGAGCCTTCCAGGCGCCGCAGGTCGGCGATGAACTCCAGGAACCGGAGCACCCGCATCTCGCCGTAGCTCGGCGCGCCTTCCGGCAGGTAGCCCAGCCGCTCCTTGGCGGCGAGGGGCTCCGCCTCGATGTCGTGACCGCAGATGCTCGCCTTGCCGGACGTCGGGGTGACGAAGCCCGCGAGCATGCGCATGGTCGTGGTCTTGCCCGCGCCATTGGGCCCCAGAAACCCGAGCACTTCGCCCGGACCGACTTCGAATGTGACGTCCTCCACGGCCGTCACCGCCTCGTAGCGCTTGCACAGGTGCTCGGTTTTTATCATGGGATGGGCTACCTCCGAGGTTGCGGTAGATGCAGGCAATCGCAAAAAGTTCCGTTCAGGAGGGCCGCCAGCCGCCGCGGCCGGCGCGCAGCCGCCAGAAGAGCATCATGATCGCGCCGCCGAGCATGCCGCCGAGGTGCGCGAAATGAGCGACGCTCGCCTGCCTGCCGGTGACGCCGAAGAAGAGCTCGAGCACCGCGTAGCCCGTGACGAACAGCCACGCGGGGACCGGAATGGCGAAGTAAAGCAGCAGCCGCACGCGCGGGAACAGCATCGCGAATGCGAGCAGGATGCCGAAAATGCCTCCGGAAGCGCCGATCGTCGGCTCACCGACCCCGGACAGGTACTCCACCGCGAGCTGGGTCGCGCCCGCGGCGAGGACGCACACGAAGTAATAACCGACAAAGCGCCGCGCGCCCCAGTAGCTCTCGAGGGCCGGACCGAACACGTACAGCGCGAACATGTTGAAGAAGATGTGCAGGATGCCCTCGTGCAGGAAGGCATAGGTCACCAGTTGCCAGGGGCGGAAGAGTCCCTCCGGTGTTCCGAGCGGCCAGAGCGCGAAGTGCACCTCCATGGGCAGCATCGCCACCTGCTCGACGAGGAACACGACGACATTGACGAGGATGATGGCCCGCGTGGCCGGGGTGAGCGCCGGGAACATGCGCCGAGTTTACCCGCCGATCCGCCGTTGCAGAAATACGAGATCGAGCCACCTGTCGAACTTGCGCCCGACCTCGCGCAGACAGCCGGCCTGCTCGAAGCCGAGGCGCTCGTGGAAGCGGATCGAGGCCGCGTTCGCCGCGTCGACCGCGGCGATCATCATGTGCTTGCCGAGCGACGCTGCACGCGGGAACAGCGCCTCGAGCAGCCGGGTGCCGACGCCGCCGCCGCGACGGTCGGCGCGCACGTGCACGGTGTGCTCCACGGTGTAGCGGTAGCCGGGCCACGCCCGGAAATCGCCGAAGCTGGAAAATCCGACCACGCCCGACTCGTCCAGGGCGACCAGAACCGGATAGCCGCACTCGACCCGCGCGCCCCACCACCGCCGGCGGTCCTCCACCGTGACCGGCGTCGAGGAGTAGACCGCGGTGGATGTGGCGATCACGTCGTTGTAGATCGCGACGAGTCCGGCCAGGTCTTGCTCGGCGGCATCGCGCAGCTCCATCTCGGGTCCGCTCCGGGTGACTAACGGGAAGGCGCGAGCTGGCTGCCGAGGCGCTCGGCCGCCGCCCTCAGGAGGGGCAGGCTCCTCTCGAGCAGCTCCCGCCGCGTGACCCGCGACGCCTGGGCGCTCACGTTCATCGCCGCCACCGTGGCGCCGACGACATTCCTCACCGGCACCGCGACCGCGCGCAGGCCGATCTCGAGCTCCTGATCGTTGACGGCGAAGCCTTCGGCGCGCACGTCGGCCAACAGGTCCTCGATGCGCCGCCGCGAGGTCACCGTGAAGCGGGTGTGCGCCACGAGCTCGAGCTTGGAGAGCTCCGTCGAGGCCTGCTCCGGCGGCAGTCCGGCGAGAAGCACGCGGCCGAGCGCCGTGCAGTAGGCGGGCAACCGGCTGCCGACGCCGAGCGTCACGGCCATGATGCGCCGGGTAGCCGCGCGAGCCACGTACACCACCGCGCCGTCATCGAGCACGGCGACCGACGTGGCTTCACCGAGCTCGCTACTCAGCTCTTCCAGGACGGGCTGCGCGGCGACCGGAATCGGCGCCGTGGAGAGATAGGCGTAGCCGAGATTGAGGATCCTCGGCTGCAGACTGTAGGTCCGGCCTTCGCTCGCGGCGTAGCCGAGCTCGCGCAGCGTGTAGAGGCATCGGCGCACCACGGCGCGCGTCAGGCCGGTGGCCCGGCTGACATCCGCAATGGTGAGTCGCCGGTCGACGCCGGAGAACGCCCGGATCACGTGGAGCCCCCGCGCCAGAGAGGTCATGAAATCCGGATCGCCGCCGCGGTAGAGCACGTCATCCGGATCGCCCGCCGCGGAGCGGCGCGGCGCGGCGGACGCAGCGGTGCTCTTCGAAGGCGATTTCGGATGCAACACGTTCGGCAGCGGCGCACAGCGATCGGTACGATAATCGTACTCGGTGCGCCGCGGCGTGTCATCCGGCAGCGCTCGTCGCGTGAGGAAATGGGACAATCCACCGATGAAGATCGCGGTTCTTTTTGGCGGCACCAGCGAGGAGCGGGACGTGTCCATCGCGAGCGCGGCGCAGGTGATTCCGGCACTGCGCGGGCTCGGGCACGAGGTGGTGGCGGTCGATACGGCCACCGGCAGGCTCTCCGGCGCGGCCGAGCAGCGGCTGCTGACGAGCGGCGTCGGCCCGCAGCCCCCGTCGGGCTCGGCGCTCGCGGGGATGCGCGAGGGCGCGCCGCTGCTCGCCGCGGGGGCGGCCGACATGCGGGACGTCGATGTGGTCTTTCTCGCGCTCCACGGCGGCGCGGGCGAGGACGGCCGCATTCAGGCGGTGCTCGACCTCGCGGGCCTTCCCTACACGGGCAGCAACCACATCGCCAGCGCGACCGCGATGGACAAGGACCTCTCGAAGCGGCTCTTCCGCGCCGCGGGCGTGCCGACGGCGGATTGGAGAATGGCGCCGGTCGGCGCGCAGGAGATTGCCGGCGCGCTCGGCTGGCCGGTCGTCGTGAAACCCAACAAGCAGGGATCGACGGTGGGGCTGAGCGTCGTGCGCGCGCCGCAGGACCTGAGCGCGGCTCTCGCGCTCGCGCGCCGCTTCGACGATGAGGTCATGGTGG
>DASZYK010000461.1:0-3020 GCA_035545455.1 Steroidobacteraceae bacterium | reverse complement strand
TCGAATGGGCCGAGACGCACACGGCATCCAGCATCTGGTCGTGTCTCGCGGCGCACGCCGTGGCCCAGGCGCTATACGGCGTGCGGCGCCGGCGCCTCGCGGAAAAGCGCTTCGGCGTGTATGAGCACCGCCTGCAGGCGGGCGCGCCGCTCCTCGAGGGCCTGCGCGCGCCTCTCCTCACGCCTCACTCGCGCTGGAACGAGCTGCCCGTCGGGGCGCTGCACGATGCGGGCTTCGACATCCTGAGCGCCTCGGAGGAGACCGGCGCCGATCTTTTCGTGCATGCGGGCCGCAGTCTCCTCGTCTGCTTCCAGGGCCATCCGGAATACGAGAGCTTGACACTTCTTAAGGAGTATCGCCGGGATGTTGGCCGGTTCCTGCGCGGCGAGCAGCCGGCGTGGCCGGGCCTGCCGCGCGGCTACTTCGACCCCGACGCGCAGCGGCTCATCGAGGAGTTCCGCGGGTGCGCCGAGCCGGCGCGGGACCCGGAGCTTCTCAGCCGGTTCCCCATGGCGCAGCTTGCCGCCGGCCTCGAGGCGCGTTGGCAGCCGGGAGCAATAGGTATTTACCGTAATTGGCTGAAATATGTCGCAGTTGCCAAAGAACGCGCGCGCAAGCCCGCCGTCGCCGGAGTATGATCCGGGCAAAGAAGAGCGAAGCCCATGAGCATGACTGAAGCAGGCCGAGAGCCGGTATCTCCCCTGACGGCGCGCGAGCGGCTGTTGGCCCTGGTGCGCAAGGCGATGGGCGCCCCGGGCGCGGGCCGGCCGATCGCCGTCGATGCGCGGCTGTCGGAGCTCGGCATCAGCTCGATCAAGATGGTGGGCCTGATGCTCGCCATCGAGGCCGAATTCGACCTCACCATTGCCCAATCCGAGATCACGCCGGAGAACTTCGCCTCCATCGCCTCCATGGAGTCGATGCTGGATCGTATCCTGGGGCATTGAAGCCCGCGGTGACGGCTCTCGGAGGGACCCACCGGGCGTGATGGGCCGCGGCCCTTGATATCCCTCAAGCTCCGGGAGGCGGCACCGGCTTCTTCTGCAGAAAGCCCCCGGTCGGCAGGCCCGCGACGTGGAAGTAGTTGCTCTCGGCCAGCGCCTCGTAGAGGGGCGGCGTGAAGAACCCCGAGATGCGTGAGGCGACGAGAGCCGTCGCCATCATGGGAATGACCATGCCGGTGCCGTTGGTCATCTCCATCACGATGACGAACGATGTGATCGGCGATTGCGTGACCGCGGCGAGATAGCCCGTCATGCAAAGCGCGATGATCGCCGCCATGGGCGCCCACGAGAACGCCGCGTGCACCCACTGCGCAAGCCCCGCGCCGATCGAGAGCGAGGGTGAGAAGAGGCCGCCCGGCACGCCGGCCATGTAAGTGACCACCATCGCGCCCCACTTGGTGAGCGCATAACCCTCGCTCAACGGCTTGGCGCCCTCGAGAAGATGCCGCGCCTGATCGTAGCCGCTGCCCCAGGTCTCCCCGTGCGTGGCGACGCCGAGCGCGGCGACCACGAGACCGACAGCCAACGCATAGAGCATCGGCTTGCGGGCGCGCAGCGCGATGAGCCAGTCCGGCATCCACATGCGCCAGCGAAGCAGCGCCAGGTTGAATGCCGCGCCAAAGAGCCCGCAGAGCGCCGCCGACAGGATGACCGGCAGCACGAACGCCGACCCCAGGTTCCCCGGCACGTTGATCTGGCCGAAGTAGAGATAGTTGCCCGCGAGGGCGAGCGATGTCAGGCCGGAGAACACCACGGCGGTGATCATGATGCCGTTGGTGCGGCTCTCGAAGTCGCGCGCCAGCTCCTCGATGGCGAAGATGATCCCGGCGAGCGGCGTGTTGAACGCGGCCGAGAGGCCCGCCGCGGCGCCCGCGAGCAGGAGACGGCGCTCGAGCTGCGCGTTGCGGTGCGGATAGAAACGGCGGATCTCCGCCATGATGGCCGCGCCGATGTGCACCGTCGGCCCCTCGCGGCCGATGGTGAGGCCTCCCAGGAGGCCGATGAGGGACACGGCGATCTTGCCGACGATCACGCGCAGTCCGAAGAGCCGCCGCATCAGGGTGTCTTCGTCCTCGGTGCGCGGCGCATGGAGCGCGGCAATGACCTGCGGGATGCCGCTGCCCTCGCTGCCCGTGAACCAGCGGCGGGTGAGAGCGAGCGCGAGGACGGTGAGCGCCGGCGTGATCAGGAACGCGAGCCACGAGCGGCCCGCGATCCAGCCGAGAAAGATATTGGAGACGGCGGTGCTCCAGTCGGCATACAACACCGAGACCAGGCCGACGAGCAGCGCCGCGCCCCACGGCAGTCCCACCTGCAGGAAGAGCCGGCGTGACTGGGCGCCGAGCAGCCGCCGTCTTGCCCGCTCGCGCAGCCGCTCCCGGCGCTCTGCGGCGCCTTCGCCCGCGCCGTCCTGCGGGCCGGGTGGTGAGCTTTGCGCCGGACCTTCTCCAGGGCCATCCCCTGGCGAGGGTGTCGCGGCGGGCTCAGCGCGCATCTTCGAGCGCGGCCACCAGCTCATCAATATCCGCGATCGTCGTCTCGCCGTGCGTGGCGCAGATCCTCACCACATCACGCCCTTCGAGCTTTGCGACAGCCACCCATGCATGGTTCGATGCTAACACTTGGCGCACGATATCGCGGATGGGCGGCGAGCCCGCGGGCGGCAGCACGCAGAGCACCGCGAGCCGCGAGTCGTTCGCGACGCTCCAGCCTCTTGCGGCGAGACGCGTCTTGGCGCACTCGATCACCTGCACCGCGCGCTCGACGTGCTCGCCGTACCCCCGCCATCCCGCCGCGGCCAGCGACAGGAAGAGCCTGAGGCCCATGAAGCGGCGCGACCACTGCACGCTGTTGAGATAGGGGTCGATGCTGGTGGCGCTCGAGGGCATGAACTCCGCGCCGACGCGGAATGCCTCGCTCAGGATCGCCGGCTCGCGCGTGATGAACATGCCGCAGCCCATGGTCGTGGCGAGCCACTTGTGCGCATCGATCGTCACGGAGTCCGCGAGCTCGATG
>DASZYK010000460.1:0-2942 GCA_035545455.1 Steroidobacteraceae bacterium | reverse complement strand
GATCTCACCCTCCGGCGTCCGCGCGCTGACGGTCAACTCCGGTGGCAGCGTCTCCGGTGCGGCGATCAACGAGTGGTAGCGCCCGACTTCACACGGCTGCGGCAGACCGGCGAACACGCCAACTCCGTCGTGACTGACGAGCGAGGTCTTGCCGTGCATCAGGCGTCCCGCGCGCACCACCTTGCCGCCGAACACCTCGACCACCGACTGGTGCCCGAGGCATACGCCCAGCACCGGCACGCGCCCGGCGAAGGCTCGGATCATCTCCATGGAGATCCCGGCGTCGTACGGGGTGCCGGGGCCGGGGGAGATGCAGAGGTGCGTGGGCGTCAGGGCGCGGGCTTGCGCCACCGTGATGGCATCGTTGCGGTACACCAGCACCTCGGCGCCCAGCACGAGGAACGCCTGCACCAGGTTGTAGGTGAAGGAATCGTAGTTGTCGATCAGGAGCAGCCGCGGGCTGACGCCGTCCGAAGTCATTCCCGATGAGTTTGTCAAAAGCCCTCCTCCGCCAGCTCGAGCGCGCGCGCCATGGCGGCGCTCTTGGCGAGAACCTCATCATGCTCGGCGGCCGGCACGCTGTCGGCGACGATTCCGGCGCCGGCCTGGTAGCTGTACTCGTCGCCCCTGAAGACCAGCGTGCGGATGGTGATCGCATGATCCATGTCGCCGCGAGCGCCGAAGTATCCCACCGTGCCGCCGTACAGGCCGCGGCTGACCGGCTCCAGCTCATCGATGATCTGCATGGCCCGCACCTTGGGCGCGCCGACCAGAGTGCCGGCCGGGAACGTCGCCGCAAACAGGTCGAATGCGTCTCGCCCCGCCGCGAGCCGCCCGCTGACGCCGCTCACGATGTGCATGACGTGGCTGTAGCGCTCGATCGCGCGATAGGGCTCCACGCCCACGCTGCCCGCGAGCGCCACGCGCCCGAGGTCGTTGCGCGCGAGGTCGACCAGCATGACGTGCTCGGCATTTTCCTTGGGGTCGGCGCGCAACTCGGCTTCACGCGCCATGTCGACCACGGGATCGTCCGCGCGCGGCCGAGTGCCCGCGATGGGCCGCAGCTGCGCCTGCCCGTCCTTGAGGCGCACCAACGCCTCGGGTGACGAGCCGACGACCGTCACATCGCCCAAGGCGCAGTAATACATGTAGGGGGAGGGGTTGATCAGACGCAACGCACGATATGCCTGGAACGGGTCGAGCTCGTGACGCCCGTGGAAGCGCGTCGATAGCACGAGCTGGTATACATCTCCCGCAGCTATGTACTCCTGCGTACGCTTCACCCCCTGGAGATAGTCGTTTCGGCTGAATGCGGGCTCCGGCCGTCCATAGCGACCGCGGCGGGCTCCATTCGGCAGGCCGCCGCGCAGCGCGCGGATCACTTCCAACCTCAGGCTGCGGCGCTCTTCTTCCGACCCATCGTGGAGGAGCGCGATGCCGCGAGTGAGGTGATCGAAGACCAGCAGCGAGCGCGGCGCCACGTAGTGCAAGGCGGGCACGCCGCTGTCGCGGCCGGGCGGCGGGGGCAGGCGCTCGAAATATCGCACGACGTCGTAAGCCGCGTAGCCCACCAGTCCGCCCGCCAGCGGGACACCGGCGATCTGTGGGCCCGGCTTGGGTGCGAGTGCGAGCGCGTCCCGCATGCGCGCGAGAAGCTCGGACGTCGTCGCCGGCAGGGGATGTCGCCGTCCGCCGGCGAGGAACCCGTCCCGGTCCAGCCGCACCTCGAGCCCCTCGCCGAAGCCGATGAAGGAGTAGCGCGCCAGGCGCTCCCCGCCCTCGACGCTCTCGAGCAGGAATCTCGGCGCGAAGGCGGAGAGCTTCATGTACGCCGAGACCGGCGTGTCGAGATCTCCCGAGATGTCGAATGGTGGTTTCATAGTTTACTTGGCGCAAAGTCGCCTGCGGCGCTTTGCACGGCCAACTCTGCGGCTGTCTTGGTCTCGCGGCCCAAAGGCGGCTTTGGGCCGCTTACTGATTTGCTTTCGAACGGACCTCGTAGACAAAAAAAAGCCCATTCCGGGGGTTACCGGAATGGGTCCTGGTGACGTTGCGTGTTTAGTAGGGTGTCGAGAGGCTAGCAGCCGCGTCCACGTCCAGGGGCCCACTCCGATTGCGGAGTGCGCCACCACCACCAGGGACGGTTGAGCTGCTGGGACATGGCCCGGAGCGTATCACCGCGGGACGGTGGGCTACAATAGCGGCCCTTGGCTCATGCCGGATTTGGGCCTCGGCCATATCAGAGGACCGACCTCCGTGCCGTCTTTCGACGTAGTTTCCGAGCTGAACGCCCACGAGGTGGCCAACGCCGTCGACCAGGCGAACCGCGAGCTCGCCCAGCGATTCGACTTCAAGGACACCGGGGCGCGGTTCGAGCTCGAGGAATCCACGGTGACCCTGCACGCCCAGGTGGATTTTCAGCTCAAGCAGATGCTCGAGATCCTGAAGTTGCGCCTCGGCAAGCGGGGGATCGACCTGGCCTGCCTGGACATCCAGGAGCCCGAGATCGCGCTGTCGGCAGCCCGCCAACAGGTCCTGCTCAAGCAGGGTATCGACGCCGAGACGGGCAGGAAGATCACGCGCCTGGTCAAGGACTCGAAGCTCAAGGTCCAGGCGGCCATACAGGGCGAGAAGGTCCGGGTCACCGGCAAGCAGCGCGACGACCTGCAGGCCGCCATCAGGCTCCTGCGCGGCGCGAAGCTCGACCTGCCGCTGCAGTTCAACAACTTCAGGGAGTGAGAGGGACTTTGGAGATGCAGAACCCCGCTTCGATGGTCGGCTGGCTCTGGGCCGGATTCGTCCTCTATTGGCTGGTCCTGGCGCAATCCAACAAGAAAGCGAGCAGCAACACGCCCTGGTGGAGCGGCTGGGGGCTGCGCCTGGCCGTGGTCATCGGTGCACTCGCGGTCGCGTCATTGCGCCGGCCCGCGGTCGCGGGTTTC
>DASZYK010000459.1:0-3318 GCA_035545455.1 Steroidobacteraceae bacterium | reverse complement strand
GTCTTCACCGCGCGCGGTGCGCTCATGAGCAGCACCAGACCCTCGATCAGGTCGTCGACATAGCAGAACGAACGGGTCTGGCTGCCGTCGCCGTAGATCGTCAGCGGCTGGCTGCGCAGCGCCTGCACGATGAAGTTGGTGACCACGCGGCCGTCGCCCGCCGACATGCGGGGACCATAGGTGTTGAAAATGCGCGCCACCCGCACGTCGACTCCGTTCGTGCGCCGGTAATCGAAGCAAAGGCTCTCCGCGCAGCGCTTGCCCTCGTCATAGCAGGACCGCACGCCCGCCGGATTGACGTAACCCCAGTAGCATTCCGATTGCGGGTGGATTGCCGGGTCGCCGTAGACCTCGCTGGTGGATGCCTGCAGTATCGGCACGCGGTGGCGGCGGGCGAGCTCCAGCAGATTGTAGGTGCCGCTGACGCTCGTCATCGTCGTGCGGATGGGATCGGCCTGATAGTGCACCGGCGATGCGGGGCACGCGAGATTGAAGATGCCGATCGGCTCTTGCTCGATCTCGAGCGGCCCGGCGATGTCGTGCAGCGTCAGCCGGAAACGCGGCTCTCCCGTCAGCTCCTCGAGATTGCCGAGCGCGCCGGTCGTCAGATTGTCGACGCACAGCACCGGGTGACCGAGAAGCAGCAGGCGCTCGCACAGGTGCGAGCCGAGAAACCCCGCGCCGCCGGCGACCACCATCGGCGAGCCCGGCGCCGCATCCCTCGCCATCACACCATTCGCGCACCTGCTCACAGTTTCAGCCCTCGGTAGCAACTTTCATGCGTAGCGCCCCGGCGCGGGCAACATAGCGGCGCGTCATGCGCGCGCAGAACTCGGCGAACTGCCCGATGTCGCGCGGCGGGCTCGTATGATGAGGCCGCACGCCGCAGCTCTCCGGGGTGAAACAGAAGGTGACCGTGACGGCGAATTCCTCGAGGGCCGCCATCTGCCGGTCGAACCACTCGAGCGCGCCGGGGCGCAGGCTGTCGGCCCAACTCAGGCCGGTGCGCAGATGCCGCACGCCCAGGCGCCTCAGCCAGCGCGCCGCGTCATCCAACCGGTGATCCTCGAAGTGAAACCACTGGCAGATGCCCAACTCGGGCGTGCAGGCCGCGAAGCGGTGCGCGGCGGGCTTCGGCGAGCCGTCCTCGCGCAGCAGGCCCATGTAGAAGTGACGGTAGTAGGAGGAGCCTTCGGCCTCGCGATGGCGCGTGGTCGCGGGCCACGCGCGCGGCAGGTCATACAGGCTGTACCAGTGAATGCGCTCCGAGCGGCCGCGCAGCAGCTGCGCCGTGCGCTCGAGACCGAACTCCTGCACTTCCTCCGCGCCGAAGGTGGAGACGCCCACCTCCGATACCCACACGGGCAGCGAGGTGACGGCGCGTATCTCCGCGATCTTCGCCGGCCACTCGTTGATGTTCCAGTGATTCCAGTCGAGCGGGAAGCCGTGCACCGCGACGGCTTCGACGCGATCGAGCACGCCGTGAGCCTGCATCCGGCGCACGAAGTCCGGATCGATGGGCGAGATGCCGCCGAGCACGCGCGGCAGGCCCGGCCGCTCGGCCGCCACGGCGTCCGCGGCGAGCGTCACCATGTCGGAGAAGATGCGCCACTCCGGATCGAGCTCCACGAAGTCCCAATGTGACTTGTTGTTGGGCTCGTTCCAGAACATCGCCGCTTCGATCACGCTCGCCTCTCGCTCTCCATCAACAAAGTTGGAGCAAAAACGCATCCTGGTTGCGCTTGCGTCCTCGTAGCGCGCGTACAGGGAAAGTGGGCCGCCGCCCGATGCGGCGCCGGCGCGGCCGCGCCTTCACGCATCGACCGGGCGTGGGTACTGCGCAGCAAGAGACGCGCGCGGCGCCTCGGGCTGCGCCGCCAGGAGGTCGAGGTAGAGGTGCTCGAGGCGCTCCGCGCTGCGCGACCAGGTGAGCAGCCGCTCCGCCCGGCTCCGCGCCGCCCGTCCCATCTCCCGCAGGCGGGCGGGATCCGCGGTCAGCTCCCGCAGCGCGCTCGTCAAGGCTTCCACGTCCAGCCGCGGCACGAGCCTGCCGGTCACTCCGTCGGCGACGAGCTCCGGCAAGCCGCCGCTCGCGGTCGCGAGCACCGGCACACCGCACGCCATCGCTTCCGCCGCCGGAAGACCGTAGGCCTCCTGCCATATCGAAGGCAGCACGAGAAGGTCGGCCGCACGATAGGCGCGGACCAGGGCGCGCTGGGGCAGCATCCCGAGAAGCCAGACTCGCGCCGCGGCCGCGCGCGAGAGTCGGGCGCGCAGCACGTTGCGATAGCTTCGGCCGTGCTCGAGAACCTCCCGGGTGAGCCAGGTTCCGAGTGACCGGCCATAGAACTTGCCTATCGCCTCGAGCGCCGGCGCGTCGCCTGCGACCAGCCGGCTCAGCAGGTCGTACGGCAGGAGGCCCGGCTTGCCGATCAGGGTGAGCTCGAGGCTGACTCCTTCGCGGACCAGCCTGTCGAAGGCCTCCGTCAGCAGGTGAACTCCCTTCTCGGGCGCGATCCGGCCGACGTACAGCAGGCGGATCGGCCGCCGGGAACGCTCGCTTCTGTGCGTAGCATGGGCCGCGGGCCTGAACCAACGCACGTCCACCCCGTTGCCGACGGTGTGTATCCGCGCAGCCATTTCGGGCAGGCGGGCGCGCCCCCCCGCCGCCACGAATTCGGACACGGTCGCGACCGCGTCGACAGCCGCCAGATCGCGGCGCAGCAGCTCGCAGTCGAGCTTCGCAAGCTCATCCTGGTGCATGTGGATGACGATCTTCGCGGCCGGCAGCGCACGCTTGAAGAGGCCGGCGAACTGCATCTGCTGCGGCAGATGCACGATATCCGGCCGGCTCTTCGCAAGGTCCCGGGCGATCTGCGAGAAGTACTCCCGGTAATACCACCGCGAGGTGAAATACGGCGGGTCCCGTCCCAGGCGCCCCGCGAGAAGCTGCACCAGCTTGTGCAGACGCCGCGCGACGAACCGGACCCGGCGGATCTCGATCGCGCCCCAGCGCTCGCGGGCTGACTGACCGCGCGCTCCCGGCGCGTAGACGATCACCTCGTGACTGCGGGCGAGGCAGCGGGCCAGCTCCCAATTGACGATCGCGACCGACCCGCGCTGTACGTCGGCGGCCGCGGCCGGATCCTGGGGCTGATTGATGATCGCGATCTTCATGGAGCGGCTTAGGAAACGGTCCAGCAAGATCGGGACCGGGTGCCGCCGGAAGCGACGGGCTCGGCCGGCGCGGGCGCGCGCCGCACCCGCGAAGAGCGGGCCGGATGCCCTTGGCTCTATCTGGCTCTACATCGACCCGCG
>DASZYK010000458.1:0-4358 GCA_035545455.1 Steroidobacteraceae bacterium | reverse complement strand
GCCCGGGTTACCCGAAGAACGCGAACCGCTGGGACTGATGACGCGGGAGGCCGCGGCCGTCGCCGGCAATCCATCAAGATGTGCGCCCGTTACCAGACACCTTCCCAGGCCGCCGCCGAGCGCTACTGGCAGGTGCTCGAGCCGCTCTGGCACTTCGAGCCGAGCTGGCGCGTCCTGCCGACGGACCAGGTGCCGGTCGTCCTCAGCCTGGATGGCGCGGTCACCGGCCGCATGATGCGCTGGGGGCTGCTGCCATACCGCGGTGAGAGCAAGTTCCCGCTCATCAACGCCACCGTCGAGAAGCTCGAGACGTGGTACGCGTGGAGGCAGCCCTGGGAGCGGCGCCAGCGCTGCATCCTGGTGATGGCCGGTTTCTACGAGCCTCACGTCTTCGAGGATGGCCGCAGGGAGCCGTTCTACGTGCATCTCGCCGACCGTCCGGTCTTCGGTGTCGCGGGACTCTGGGACCGGCGCCGGCAAGCGGACGGGACCGAGACAGCGTCGTGTGCGCTCATCACGCTGCCCCCCAATAGCCTCATGGCGCAGATACACAACGAGAAGCAGCGGATGCCGGCGGTGCTGCGCGAGGAGGACCACGAGGCCTGGCTGCGCGGCAGCCCGCAGGAGGCGAAAGCCGCGCTGGTGCCTCATCCGAGCGACACGATGGTCGCGTGGCAGGTGAGTCGGCGGCTGTATGCGAACCGCACGCCGGACGATGCCGGCCTCATCGAGCCGATCAGCGAATCGCACGGCTCCGCGATTCGCGGCTGAGCTTGCGGGATCCCGCGGCCGTGGCGTCGGTCACGGAACTTCGGCACCCGTCCCTCCCGGGATGGGCGTAATCTTGCTGGCTTGATAATAAGTGGGGGCGCGCCGATGCCGGACGACCATTCGATTGTGACCGCCACGCTGCCGGCCGCCTCGCCGGCGGGCGTGGACCTGCGGCGCACCGCCGCGAATCCCGATTACTGGTATCCGCTGGCGTGGTCAGACGAGCTCAAGCCGGGCCGGATACTGGGGCGGCGGTTCGCGGGCGAGCCCGTGGCGCTCTTCCGCGGCGCGAGCGGACGAGTGGTCGCGCTCGAGGACCGCTGCGCGCACCGGCAAGTGCCGCTGCACCTCGGGGTCGTCCAGGGCGATGGCGTGAAGTGTCACTATCACGGCTGGGCTTATGACTGCAGCGGCAAGTGCGTGGACGTGCCTTACCTCGGCAGGGAGCGCGTGCCGAACGGCGTCCGGTCCTATCCCGTGCGGGAGGTGGACGGTCTCGTTTTCATCTTTCCAGGCAATCCCGCCCTGGCGGAGGCGCGCCTGCCGGCCGCGCTCGGCGCCTCGCAGCGCCGCGATTACAAGACCCGGCGCCTGAACCGCGAGGTGGCGTGCCACTACACTTTCATGCACGAGAATCTCTTCGACATGAACCATCAGTTCATGCACCGCAAGCAGATGGGCTCGATCCGGGCGAGCTGTCTCGGCCGGCGCCACGGCGAGCACTGGGCGGAGGTCGAGTACAGCTTCAGCCGCACGGAAGGCAAGTCGAGCATGGGCGAGCGGGTGATCGTGGACCTCATGCGCAAGCGGGGCGAGGAGCGGCAGGAGTTTCGCGACCACATGCGCATCCGCACGGACTACCCCTCGCAGAGCCTGAAAGTCTGGGTGGGGCGCAACATCCACGAGAGCCAGGATCCGGTCCTCGACGTCTGGCTCTGCTACACGCCGCTCGACGCCGAGCACCGCACCAACCGGACGTTCGGCTACCTCTCCGTGAAGAAGCCGCCGATCCCGGGGCTCATCCATCTCGCCTGGCCGCTCGTCGTCTGGTTCACGGAAAGGATCTTCCGCGAGGACAAGGACATCGTCGAGCACGAGCAGCGCGCCCATGACGCCCAGGGCGCCGACTGGAACAACGAGGTGTTTCCCGCGCTGCGCGACCTGCGGTCCGTGCTCGCCCGCTGCGGCGTGCCGCTACGCGACGCCTGCTGAAGCGACCAGCACCGCGTTGGTTCCCCCGAAGGCGAACGAGCTCGACATGACGGTGCGCGCCCCGGCCTCGCGGCGCGCATGGTTGGGAACGTAATCGAGATCGCAATCGGCGGCCGGCGCGTGCAGGTGCATGGTCGGCAGCAGCACTTCCTGGCGCAACGCGAGCAATGCGAGGGCGAGCTCGAGCGCGCCGCTCGCGCCGAGCAGGTGGCCGTGGATCGACTTGGTGGCGCTCACCGGTATCCGGTAGGCGCGCTCGCCGAAGATCTCCTTGATGGCCGCCGTCTCCACGGAGTCGTTGGCCTGTGTGCCGGTGCCGTGAGCGTTGATGCTGTCGATGGCATCCGCGGGGATCTCCGCCGAGCGCAGCGCCGCGCGCATGGCGGCGGCCTGGCCGGCGATGGTCGGACGGGTGATGTGACTCGAATCGGTCGACAGCCCGTATCCCAGGAGCTCGCCGCGGATGGCCGCCCCGCGGCTCACCGCGCGCTCCCAGTCCTCCAGCACGAGGATCGACGCTCCCTCACCCAGCACGAGTCCGCTGCGATTGGCGGCGAAGGGCTTGCAGGAGGCGGACGGGTCGTCCAGGTCCTCGCTCGCGAGGGTATGCAGCGCCTCCCACGCTTTCATCGCCCCATACGACAGGGGCGCCTCCGAGCCGCCGGCGATCGCGACATCGATGTCGCCGCGCCGCAGCCGCAGCCAGGCCTCGCCGATCGCGACCGCGGAAGAGGAGCAGGCGGTGGAGTAGGTGAGATTCGGGCCGCTCAGGTCGTGCTCGATCCCGATCCAGGCCGCAGGCGCGTTCGTCATGCCCATCAGGATGGAGAAGGGTTTCATGCGCTCGCAGCCGTCCCGGTAGAGCGAGAGGTATCCATCGTCGGTGGTGAGCGCGCCTCCCATCCCGGTGCCGATGAACACACCGACGCGCCGGCGGTCCGTGGCGCTCATGTCGAGCTGCGCCTCGCCGATCGCGTGCCGCGCCGCCACCAGAGCGAGCTGACTGACCCGATCCAGCATGCGCAGCCGCGGCGGCGGGAAGTGCTCCTCGCCGCGAAAGCGCACGCAAGCCGCGAGTGGGGCGGTGAGCTTGTCGGACCAGGAAGTCTCGAGGCGGCGGATGGCGGAGCGCCCGGCCTGAGCGTTGGCGAACGCCTCCGCGCAGGTGTTGCCGAGCGGCGAGATGAGCCCCATTCCGGTGACTGCGACCCGTCTCATGCTGTCGGGTCCGTCGGGGCTGGCTGCGCGGCCGGTGACTGCCCGGCGGCGGCACGGGGCGCGGTGTTCTGCGCCGCGATCAGCTCATCGATGCATGCGGCGGCTTCCCGCAGTGTCCCGAAGGTGATGCCCTCCGAGGGCATGTGCACGGCAAATTCCTCTTCGATGAAGAAGAGCATCTCGACCATGCCGAGCGAGTCGATTCCGAAGGAGTCGAGCGGCTGATCGGGAGTGAGCAGGGCCGGGTCCAGCTTGTAGCGCTGGACGAGTATTCGGGACAGTCGTTCGAGCGTCGTCATGGGAGCCCCTGGATGACACCGGGAAGTGATGCGGCGGCGACAGGCAGGGCGGATGTCTTGCCGCTCAAGCGCGCCGCGAGGCGGAGGAGTCCCGGGGCGCGCCGCAGCAGCGGCAATAGCGGCGCGGCGGTGCCGGGCCGCATCGCCGCGTGCGCGAAGCACGCCGCGAGGCGCATGCGCCGGGAGAAGCTCGAGCGCCAGAGCGCCGCGTAGCGCTGTCGAGCCCCGTGCCGGCACGCCTCTCCCCGCAGGTCACATCGGCGCGCATCCGCGGAGCCGGTCAGCTCGCCGCAGAGGAGCCACGCCGACTGCAGCGCCATGCTGATGCCCTCGCCGATGATCGGGTGCACCTCGCCCGCGGCGTTGCCGATGAGAAAGGCGCCGCCATGACAGCCGCCGAGGCGCACGCCGGGCCGGATGGGACCGGCGGCGAGCCAGGGTCCGACCCTGGAGGCTTGCGCCAGCGCCCGCCGTACCCCGCGGCACTCCCGCCGCAGCAGCATCTCGACGGCGTCACCGGCTCTCGCGCCCGAATCATCCTCGCGGCGACAGGCGATGAGCCTGTCCCGCCGGATGCAGCAGGCGAGCGTGACCTGCCCGTCGCTCGTGGCCACCATGCCGCCGTAGCCTCCCGCGAATGCCAACACCGGCAGCAGGCCATCCTCCAGCGCGGCGTTGCGGAAGCTCGCCTTGAAGCCCAACAGATCCGACGCCTGGTGACCGCGGTCCCGGGGCTCCCCGTCCGCCGGCGGCGGTTGCCAGGAGCCGTGCGCACGGACGATCACCGGGGCTCGCAGCGTGAACTTCAGGCTGCCGTGAGCCGCATCGACCTCGCATCCCGCGCCGCGTTCCCGTGCG
>DASZYK010000457.1:0-2180 GCA_035545455.1 Steroidobacteraceae bacterium | reverse complement strand
ACGTCCGCTTCGCTGCGCGGCAGCGATCCATTATGTGATCTGTACCACGCCTGGAATCGCGATCCGCTTTACACTTCGCTGTAAAGGCAGGCGACGGGCCCGCCAAACGGATAGGGGTCTAATGTCCGCAGAGATCACGCGCAGGAAGCTGCTCATTCTCGAGAACGACCGCGCCCAGCGGCGCGAGCTCGAGGGGATGTTCTCGGACCTCGAGGTCGTCTCCGGGGAGACCTCGGAGCAGGCGCTCGCGCAGGTGCGCCGCGAGGAGCCGGAGGTCGTCCTCTTCGACCTCGGCGCGGCGCGCCAGCCGACCGTGGCCTCGCAGAGCCTCGATCTCCTGCGGCAGATCCTGCAGCTCGCGCCCGACACCAAGATCATCGCCATGACCGAGCACGACGCGCGCGAGCTCGCGGTCGCGGCGGTCGGGCTCGGCGCGGTGGATTTCTACTACAAGCCGCTCGATGCCGGCGTGCTCTCCATCGTCGTCCGGCGCGCGTTCCGCATCCGTGAGCTGGAGGAGGAGAACCGGCGCCTGCGCGAGCGGACCGGGACCATGGCGCTCGAGGGCATCATCGGCGTGAGCGATGCGATGCGAAGCGTCTGCCGCGCCGTGGAGAAGGTGGCCCCGAGCGGCGCGACGGTGCTCATCCTCGGCGACAGCGGCACCGGCAAGGAGCTGATCGCGCGCTCCGTGCATCGCCTCTCCGCCCGCGCCCACAAGGCCTTCGTGCCGATCAACTGCGCGGCGATCCCGGACACCCTGCTCGAGAGCGAGCTCTTCGGCTACGAGAAGGGGGCTTTCACCGGCGCGGGCAAGCGCACACCGGGCAAGCTCGAGGCGGCCGACGGCGGCACCGTGTTCCTCGATGAGATCGGGGAGATGCCGGCGTCCCTGCAGGCCAAGCTCCTGCGGGTGCTGCAGGAGCGCACCGTGGAGCGCATCGGCGGGCGCACGCCGATTCCGCTCGACCTGCGCTTCGTCTGCGCCACCAACCGCAAGCTCGAGACGCTGATCGGCAGCGGCGGATTTCGCGAGGACCTCTACTACCGCATCAGCGAGGTCACCATCAACATGCCGGCGCTGCGCGACCGCCAGGGCGACAGCCTGCTCATCGCGCAGGTGCTGCTGCAGCAGATGTCGGAGCGCTTCGGCAAGCCGACCCGGGGCCTGGCGCCCGATGCCATCCGCGCCATCCAGGCGCACCCCTGGCCGGGCAACGTGCGCGAGCTCGAGAACCGCATCAAGGGTGCGGTCATCATGGCGGAGGGCGCCGTCGTGACCGCGGATGACCTCGGCCTCAAGGATCCCGGCGAGGACCCGGAGTACCTCAACCTCAGAGTCGCGCGCCAGCGCGCCGAGGTGCAGGCCGCCCGTCAGGCATTGGCGGTAGCCCGGGGCAACGTGTCGCGCGCCGCGGAGCTGCTCGGGGTCACGCGCCCGACGCTCTACGATCTCATCGAGCGCCACCACATCGACGTCTCGTCGTTCGGGCGCAACGCACCGGGCGCCGCGGACACCGAAAGCCCGGAGGCCTCCGCCGCCGAGTCACGGCAGAGCTGACGCGGCGGCCGCTCGGCCGCCGGCATGAAACCCGTTTCAATTCATTGACATATCTTCAGAATTTTCGCCGCGCGGCAGGAACGCCGGCGCGGCGATAGGTGGTAGTCTGCGCGGCGGAACACGGGCTGCCACCCGAGGTCAAAGGTCCGACCCCGCCAATGACTCCCGACGCCATCGAACAGCAAACGCTCGACCGTGAGTCGATTCCGGCCGAGGTACCTGCCGGCCATCTGCCGGGAGTCACGCGCCGGCGGCGCATCGCCTGGCTGCTCGGGCTCGCCGCGCTCATCGCACTCATCGCGTGGGTGATTCACCATCGCCTGACGTCCCAGACCCGCCAGCCGCCCTTCGCGATGATGATGGGCGGACCTCTGCCGGTGAGCGTGGCGAAGGTGTCGACGGCCAATGTCCCGGTGGTGATCAATGCGCTCGGCACGGTGACGCCGCTCGCGACCGTCACCGTGCGCCCCCAGGTGACCGGCCCGATCGTCAGGATCGCCTTCACCGAGGGGCAGATGGTCCAGAAGGGGGACCTGCTCGCCGAGATCGATCCGCGCCCCTACCAGGCGGCGCTCGATCAGGCCAAGGGCCAGCTCGAGCGTGACCGGGCCGCCCTCTC
>DASZYK010000456.1:0-2152 GCA_035545455.1 Steroidobacteraceae bacterium | reverse complement strand
CTGCCGCTACGACAACCCCGCACTTTATCGCGCCTGCGGCCGGAGCGGCCTGAAACTGCCCCGCCTGTCGCTCGGGTTGTGGCACAATTTCGGCGACACGGACGATCCGGCAAACCGTCGCGCGCTGATCCTGCGCGCCTTCGATCTCGGCCTCACGCACTTCGACCTGGCGAACAACTACGGCCCGCCTCCCGGCGCGGCCGAGCGGAATTTCGGGGAGGTGCTCCACCGCGACCTCGCCGCACACCGCGACGAGCTCGTGATCTCCTCCAAGGCAGGCTACCTCATGTGGGACGGCCCGTACGGGGACTGGGGTTCGCGGAAATATCTGCTCGCCTCGCTCGACCAGAGCCTGCGGCGGCTCGGCCTCGACTACGTCGATATCTTCTATTCGCACCGGCCCGATCCCGGCACCCCGCTGGAGGAAACCATGGGCGCGCTTGCGCACGCCGTGACGTCCGGCAAGGCGCTCTATGTCGGACTCTCGAACTACAGCCCCGAGCAGACCGCGCGCGCCGCGCAACTGCTGCGGGAACTCGGCGCACCCTGCCTCATCCACCAGCCGAAATACCACATGTTCGAACGCTCGATCGAAAAGGGCCTGCTGGCCGTGCTCGAGCGCGAGGGAATCGGCTGCATCCCCTTCTGTCCGCTCGCGCAGGGCCTGCTCACCAACCGCTATCTCCAGGGCATCCCCTCCGACTCGCGCGCCGGACACGATCCGCGCTTCCTCAAGCCGGAACACATCACCGAGGACAAAGTCGCCCAGATCCGGCAGCTCGACGCCCTCGCCCGCCAGCGCGGCCAGTCCCTCGCCCAGATGGCTCTCGCCTGGGTCCTGCGCCAGCCGGCCGTCACCAGCGCGCTCATCGGCGCGAGCCGGACAAGCCAGCTCGAGGACAATCTCGGGGCGTTGAAAAATCTGTCCTTCACCGGCGCGGAGCTGACGCAGATCGACCGCATCCTCGCCGCCTGAACGACAGCGCGCCATTCGTCCATTCATCCGCTGCGCTCGTTCCGGCATGAACCTCATTCTTTTCGAGCCGGCCGAAACCGATCGTCCGCTGCCCCGCACCGATCCACGCGCCGTTCACCTCCTGGAAATCCTCCGCCGCAGGACCGGCGACACGTTCGACGCGGGCCTCGTCAATGGACCTCGGGGAAAGGGCACCCTCGTGGCAGTCGGGACCTCCAGTCTCACGTTGGATTTCAGATGGGAAGCCGCTCCGCCCCCGCTCGATCCCATCACCCTGATCCTCGGCCTGCCGCGCCCGCAAACCGCCCGCAAGATTCTGGCCGAGGCCGCGGCGCTCGGCGTGCAGGCGCTGCACTTCGTCGGGACGGAAAAGGGTGAGCCCAACTATCGCCACAGCACACTGTGGTCCTCCGGCGAGTGGCGGCGCCATCTCATCGCCGGCGCCGAGCAGGCCTTCGACACCCGGCTGCCCGAAATCACCTCCGACCGTTCGCTCACCGAGGCGCTGGACGCCGTCGACGCGGCCGGCAGCCGCATCGCCCTGGACAACTACGAGTCTCCGCAGCCGCTGCCGCAAGTGTCGGTGCGCGCACCCCTCGTCCTTGCCCTCGGCCCGGAGCGGGGCTGGTCCACGGAGGAGCGCGACCGGCTGCGCGCGCGGAATTTTGCCTTCGCCCACCTCGGCCCCCGCGTCCTGCGCACCGAGACCGCTGTCGTCGCCGCGGTCACGCTGGTCAAAGCCAGCCTCGGACTTTTTTCAGGGTAGGGCGCGTTATCCCTGACGCGGCGAGAGACGTTGCCGACGTTCGAGGCGGACGGAGCCGACAGCGCGTTAGGGATAACGCGCCCTACCCCTTCCGGAAAAAACTCGCTGTCGGCTGGCGGCCGCCTTTGCCCAGTCGCTTGACGCAGGTCCAGCCCGCCGGAGCGAGATCGAGTTCGCCTGGCGTCTCGAAGACGACCACCAGATCGGTCGAGGCCGAGGCCGCGAGCATCGCATCGAAACGCGCGAAGAGGCGCGGTGCGATGTCCGGGATGATCTCGTAAGGAGGGTCCACGAAAATCAAGGCCGGCGGCGCCGCGCCCACCTCGAGCGCGGCCGTGAGCGCATCCGCCTGGCGGATTTCCAGGTCATCGAGTCCGCGACCGAGGCTCTTGCAGACCGCCGCCAGGTTG
>DASZYK010000455.1:0-5792 GCA_035545455.1 Steroidobacteraceae bacterium | reverse complement strand
GCACGCGCGCTCCGTCCCGGCACAGGCGGCCGCAGACGTTGGACAGGCGCTTGCCCGCCAGCAGCACGGTGGTCAGATCGAGGTATCCGAGTCCCGGGCTCTCGCCGGGCGTGCCCTCGATTCCCTCCGGATCGGCGATCGTCGCGCCGAGCATCTGCAGGCCGCCGCAGATGCCGAGAACCCTGCCGCCGTAGCGCAGGTGTCTCTGGAGATACTCCGGCCAGCCGCCCGCGCGCAGCCACTCGAGGTCCGCGCGAACCGACTTGGAGCCGGGCAGGATGACGAGATCCGCCGGCGGCGGCTGCGTCGCCGGACCGATGTAACGCAGCTCCACCTGCGGGTGGTGCGCGAGCGGCTCGAAGTCGGTGTGGTTGCTGATTCGCGGCAGAACGGGAACCACGACCCGCAGCTTCCCGCCCGGTCCGGCGGCAGCCGCGCATGCGTCGCGGCTGATTCCGTCCTCCGCATCCAGATGAAGCCCGTGCAGATAGGGCAGAACGCCGAGCACCGGCTTGCCGGTATGCCGCTCGAGCCAGTCAAGCCCGGGCCGCAGCAGCGACAGGTCGCCGCGGAAGCGATTGATCACGAATCCCACGACGCGGCGCTGCTCGCTCTCGGAGAGCAGCGCCAGCGTGCCCACGATGTGCGCGAACACGCCGCCGCGGTCGATGTCGGCGATCAGCACGACCGGACAGTCCACCGCCTCCGCGAATCCCATGTTGGCGATATCGCCCTCCCGCAGGTTGATCTCCGCGGGCGAGCCTGCGCCCTCGACGACGATGAATTCATACGCCTCGCGCAGCCTCCGGTAGGAGGCCAACACCGCATCACGCGCGTGACGCTTGAACTCGTGGTATTGCCACGCGCCCATGTCGGCCACGGCTCTCCCGTGAATGATCACCTGACACCGCTGATCCGTGCCCGGCTTGAGCAGCACCGGATTGAGATCGGTGGTCGGCGGGATGCCGGCCGCCTGCGCCTGCAGTGCCTGCGCGCGGCCGAGCTCGCCGCCGTCGATCCCGACGGCGCTGTTGAGCGCCATGTTCTGCGGCTTGAACGGGGCGACCCGTACGCCCCGCCGCCGCAGCACCCGGCAGAGCCCCGCCACGAGCGTGCTCTTGCCGGCATCCGAGGTGGTGCCTTGCACCATGAGTGTGCGGGCGGGCACGCCGGGCTCAGCCGCGCTTCGGGATCTCGAACCCGCGCGTGACCGCCGGCCGCGCGAGGAATCTCTCGAGCGCGCGCGTCACGTTGGGAAAGTCGGCGATGCCGACGAGATCGCCCGCCTCGTAGTAGCCGATGAGATTGCGCACCCAGGGGAATGTCGCGATGTCGGCGATGGTGTAATCCCCGCCCGCGATCCAGGCGTGCGTCCGCAGCTGCCCGTCGAGGACGCCGAGGAGGCGCCTGGATTCCGCGACATAGCGGTCACGCGGGCGCTTGTCCTCGTAGCTCTTGCCGGCGAACCTGTTGAAAAACCCGACCTGTCCGAACATCGGGCCGACGCCGCCCATCTGGAACATCAGCCACTGGATCGCGGCCAGCCGGCCCGCCGGATCGCGCGGCAGGAAGCGGCCGGTCTTCTCCGCGAGGTAGATCAGGATCGCGCCCGACTCGAAGAGCGGCAGCGGCCGGCCTCCGGGGCCGTCGGGATCGATGATCGCGGGGATCTTGTTGTTGGGATTGAGCGACAGGAACTCCGGTGACAGCTGATCCTTCGCATCGAAGCTGACGAGATGCGGCTCGTAGGGCAGTCCCGTTTCCTCCAGCATGATGGAGACCTTCACGCCGTTGGGAGTCGGCAGGGAGTAGAGCTGCAGGCGGTCGGCGTGCCGCGGCGGCCACCTGCGGGTGATGGGGAACGCTAACAGTTCCGACATGAGCGTTATATTTCCTTGCGCCACGATGGTGCAGCCGATTCTCTCACAGGGGCGCGGCACCTGCTCGAGCCTCAGCGTGGCGGCAGGCTGCGGCTGTGGGTGGGCGGTTTTGGCGGCGAAGCAGGCGTGCGATTTTCTGCTACTTTGTCGCTCCCGGGGCTTGCAATCTCTCTCCGGGTCGAGTGTTATGTCATCGTCCAATGCAAGTCGCACGAAGCGCGTGAAGGAGATATTCGTCTGGGGCAGCGTGCGCCCGCCTCGGCGGGTGTCGTGCCCGGGCAACCTGTCATCGGTCGCGCGGAGGGCCCTCGAGATGGCACAGTCTCCCGCTTCGCTCGGTCCGGGTGTTTCGTGAGGGAGGACGAGACCATGCTCGACACCCATGCGCGGATCGCCGCGCTCGAGCGCGCCAATGCGCGGCTCGCGGAGGCGCTCAGGGCTTCCGAGGCGCGCCGCCAGGAGGCCGAGCGCGCCAACCGCTCCAAGGACGAGTTCATCGTCACCGTCAGCCACGAGCTGCGCACGCCCCTCAGCACCATCCGCCACTGGTCGCAGATCCTCGCCGAGGGCCGGCTGTCCGCCGACGAGGTGGCGCAGGGGGCGAAGATCCTCGAGCGCTCGGCGCACGCGCAGCAGCAGATCGTCGATGATCTGCTCGATCTCTCCCGCATGGCGCGCGGCCAATTGCGCCTGGAGCTCAAGGACATACGCATCGTCGAGGCGGTGGAGACCGCGCTGGCCCAGGCCGTGCCCCTGGCGCAGGCGCGGCGGATCGAGCTGGCGGCGGATCTCGCGAGCGGCGGCGACCCGGTGCGGGCCGATGCGGATCGGATCCAGCAGGTCGCCTGGAACCTCCTGACCAATGCGGTCAAATTCACGCCCCCCGGCGGCCGCGTGGATGTGCGCCTGCATCGCGTCGGTGAGAGCATGGAGCTCGATGTCCGGGACACCGGCATCGGTATCGAGCCGCAGGTCCTGCCGTTCGTCTTCGATCGCTTCTGGCAGGGAAGCGGATGCGCACGCCGGCAGAGCGGTCTCGGGCTCGGGCTCTCGATCGCCAAGCAGCTCGTCGAGCTGCACGGCGGCACCATCTGCGCCGAGAGCCGCGGCGCCGGGCAGGGCGCGCTCTTCAAGGTCTGCCTGCCCTTGAGCAACCCCGTGGCGAGGCTGGCCGCGGAACAGGCCCGCAGCCAGCCCTCGAGCAGCGCCTAGCGGGCAACTTCCGCCGCGCCGGAGATCGGTTGATGTGACGCAGGCTGCGCGTTGACCCTCCGGAGGTGGACCGCGGGTCAAAATCCGGTATGGTTCCTGGTTTTTCCCGGGGGGTCGCCAATGACCGTAACCGATCGCCGATCGCAGGCGCCGCGGAACGCGCGCCTGTGCCGCCTCTCACTCGTTCCGGCATTCGCGGGGGCCGTGCTCCTCTCGGCCGGATGGCCGGCGCGCGCGCAGGACATCGCCACCGCGGCGCAGGTGCCTTTCCCGCAGGCGCGCTCCACGGTGCCGCACGTGCAGGGGACGGTGCCGGCCTCCGCGTATTCACAGCTCGAGTGGCGCCTCGTGGGCCCTTTCCGCGGCGGCTGGGCGACCATGGCGGCAGGCGTCTCCGGCAGCCCGGACACGTTCTATTTCTCGGGAGCCGGCGGCGGCATCTGGAAGACGACCGATGCCGGCCGAACCTGGCGGTCGGTTGGCGACGGCCTGCCACCGGCAATGGGGGCGGTCGCGGTGGCGCCATCCGCCCCGGACACGATCTACGCGGGCACGGGCCAGGTCGCGCCGCGATATGACCTCGGCTCCGGCCGCGGCGTCTTCAAATCCACCGACGGCGGCAAGACCTGGCAGCCGCTCGGCCTGGCCGAGACCCGCAACATCGGCCGCATCTGGGTCGATCCGAACAACCCCGACGTGGTGGTGGTCGCGGCGCTCGGACATCTCTTCGGCCCCAGCCCCAAGAGGGGCGTCTACCTCTCGACGGACGGCGGCACCAGCTGGGTGCATGCTCTCAAGATCGACGACGACACCGGCGTGGTCGATCTCGCCGCCGACCCGACCAATCCCAACCTGCTCTACGCGGCGGCCTGGCAGGTGCGCGACCTGCCCTGGCTCGACTACTACGAGCCGCTGAGCGGCCCCGGCAGCGCCATCTATCGCTCCACCGACGGCGGGGCGACGTGGACCCGCCTGACGGGCAACGGCTGGCCGCAGGGTCCGCTCGGGCGCATCGGCCTCGCGGTCACGCATACCCCGCAGGGCACGCGCGTCTATGCGACCGTGGCATCGAAGGCCGAAGGGGGCGTGTGGCGGTCGGACGATGGCGGCGATCACTGGCAGCGGGTGAACGCCGACGCGGCCACCTTCGGCAACTGGTACTTCTCGCGCCTGACGGTCGATCCGCGCAATCCCGACGTCGTCTACTCGGCGGGCCAGTCGATCCGCCGCTCCAGCGACGGCGGCAAGACCTGGACCGTCATCAAGGGCGCTCCGGGCGGCGACGATTACCACTTCCTGTGGATCAATCCCGACCATCCGGATCATTGGATCACGGCGTCCGATCAGGGGGCGGTGGTCACCGTCGATGACGGGCGATCGTGGAGCAGCTGGTACAACCAGCCGACGGGGCAGTTCTATCATCTCGCGGCGGACGAGCGCTTTCCGTACTGGATCTACAGCGGCCAGCAGGACAGCGGCTCCGTCGGCACCGCGAGCCGCAGCGACTATGGCGCCATCACCTTCCGCGACTGGCATCCCGTCGGCGGCGACGAGCGCGACTACATGCTGCCGGACCCGGACGATCCCAGCCTGGTGTTCGGCAGCGGCATGGGCGGCAGAGTATCGCGCTACGACGGCAAGACCGGCCAGGTGGCGAACGTCTCGCCGTGGCCCGTCAACAGCTACGGCGCCCGCCCCACGCAGGTGAAGTACCGCTACGGATGGGTCACGCCGCTGGCGTTCACGCCCACCCAGCCCCATGCGCTGCTGCTCGGGTCGCAGGTGCTCTTCCGCTCGACGGACGCGGGCGATCACTGGAAGGTCATCTCGCCCGACCTCACCGGCAAGCGTGCGGACGCCAAGGGCTGCGACGGGGAAGTCGCCGGCGAGCAGGCGAGGGCATGCGGGTACGGAGTGATCAGCGCCATCGCGCCGTCGCCCAGGACGGCCGGCATCATCTGGGTGGGGACCGACAGCGGGCTCGTCCAGCTCACGCGCGATGGCGGGCAGCACTGGCAGAACGTGACCCCGCCCGGGCTCGGTCCCTGGGAGAAGATCAGCGCGATCGATGCCTCCGCGCTCGATCCGGCGACGGCGTATGCCGCGGTGGACGGCCACCGGCTGGATGATTTCCGTCCGCGCGTCTTCCGCACTCACGACTACGGCAAGACCTGGACGGAGATCGACTCGGGGCTGCCGTCCAGTGAGGTCGTGCCGGTCGTTCGCGCCGATACCGTGCGCAACGGGCTGCTCTATGCGGGCACGTCGCAGGGCGTCTACGTCTCGCTGGACGACGGCGCTCACTGGCAGTCGCTGCAGCTCAACCTGCCGAATGCCCGGATCAACGATCTCCTGCTGCACAACGACGACCTCATCGCCGCTACCCAGGGGCGGGCGATCTGGGTGCTGGACGATGTGACGCCTCTGCGCCAGCTCTCGAGCGCCATGCTCGGCGCGCCCGCGCATCTTTTCGCGCCGGCGGTCGCCTGGCGCGTGCACGCCGACAACAACAAGGACACGCCGCTGCCGCCCGAGACGCCCGAGGGACGGAACCCGCCGGCCGGGGCGGTGATCGACTACTGGCTCGGCCCGGATTCGCGCGGCCCGGTGACGCTCGACATCTACAGCTTCACGGGCCAGCTCGTGCGCCGCTTCGCCTCCGACGAGGCGCAGCCGCACGTGCAGGCGAACCGGTACTTC
>DASZYK010000454.1:0-8430 GCA_035545455.1 Steroidobacteraceae bacterium | reverse complement strand
CGAACACCGACTTCAGCCAGGTGCCGGCGGAGACGGTCGATTCCATCGAGGCGGGCTTCAAGACGACCTGGCTCGATCATCGTCTGCAGGCGGACGGCGCGGTCTTCCACTATCAGTACCGCAATCAGCAGTTCATCGACGTGCGCCCGAACGGGACGCAGCCTTTGATCAGCCTGCCCAAATCCGCGATCTACGGCGCGGAGCTCGAGCTCGCCGGCCGGCCGGTCAGCCGGCTCACGCTCCGGGCCGGACTCGGGGTGCTGCATACGGACATTCAACGGGGCACCCTCTCCGCCGGAGCGATCGACATCGCCGGCAAGCGACTGCCGTACGCGCCGACCTTCTCGGGCACGCTGTCCGCCGACTGGGTGGCGTTCTCGTGGAGCGCCGCGGCGGTCTCGCTGCACCTCGAGGACACCTACGATTCGCAGCAGTACTTCGAATTCCTGAACGAGCCCCGGCTCGCGCAGGGCGGCTACAGCCTCCTCAACGCGCGCGCCACTCTGGATTCCTCCAACGGCCGCTGGGAGGTGAGCACGTGGGTGCGCAATCTCGCCGACAAGCTCTATTTCACCAATGAGGTGGACTTGCAGGGACTGGGCTACGATTATAGGCATCGCGGCGAGCCCCGCATGTACGGGGCCGACGTGACTTACCGCTTCTGAGGGCCCGGCCCCGCCCGGGTGAGCGCGCGCATGCCGGATCCGAGCTTCGTCTGCGGAACGACCGGGTTGCCCCTGATCCACCGGACCGTGGGCGATGCACTCGGGGAGGCGGCGCGGCAGTGGCCGCGGCGCGATGCACTCGTGGTGTGCCACCAGGACGCACGACTGACCTACTCCGAGCTCGATGAGCGGGTGACCGGGCTGGCGCGCGCGTTTCTGGCGCTCGGACTCCAGCCGGGAGACCGGGTCGGGATCTGGTCGCCCAACAACTCGGAATGGGTGCTGACCCAGTTTGCCACCGCGCGGGCCGGGCTCATCCTGGTGAACATCAACCCCGCCTACCGCCTCGCCGAGCTCGAGTATGCGCTGCGCAAGGTGGGCTGTCGGGCGCTCGTCTTTGCGTCATCGTTCAAGACCAGCGACTACACCGCCATCCTGAGCTCGCTGCTCTCCGCGGGGGAGTGGAGGGGCGCGGGCAGGGTGCAATGCGCGGCCTTTCCGGCGCTCGAGTGGCTCATTCAGCTCGGCCCGAAGCAGCATGCGGGCGTCATGTCATTCGATGAGCTGTGCCGGGCCGGCGACGAGGCCGATTCCGCGCAGCTCGACTCGGTCACGGGTTGCCTCGACCCGGACCAGCCGGTCAACATCCAGTTCACCAGCGGCACCACCGGACATCCGAAGGGAGCCACGCTGACGCATTTCAATGTCGTCAACAACGGCTTCTTCGTCGGCGAGGGCATGCAGCTCGGCCCCGAGGACCGCCTGTGCATCCCGGTTCCTCTTTATCACTGCTTCGGGATGGTCCTCGGCGTGCTGGCCGCAGTGACTCACGGGTCTGCCATGGTGTTCCCCTCCGAGGCATTCGACCCCGAGACCGCCCTGGCGGCGGTCGCGAGCGAGCGGTGCACGGCTCTGCACGGCGTGCCCACGATGTTCATCGCGGAGCTCGATCATCCCCGCTTCGGCGAGTTCGACCTTTCATCGCTGCGTACCGGAATCATGGCCGGCGCGCCTTGTCCCGTTACCGTCATGCGCCGCGTCATCGACGCGATGCACATGAGCCAGGTCACGATCTGCTATGGAATGACCGAAACCAGCCCCGTAAGCTTCCAGTCGCACGTGGACGACCCGATCGACAAACGGGTGGCGACCGTCGGCCGCGTGCATCCTCACGTGCAGGTCAAGGTCGTCGATGCCGAGGGCAGGGTCGTTCCTCGCGGGCTGCCGGGCGAGCTGTGCACGCGCGGCTACAGTGTCATGAGGGGCTACTGGGACGACCCTGAGCGCACGGCGGAAGCGGTGGACGAGGTCGGATGGATGCATACGGGCGATCTCGCCGTGCTGGATGAGGACGGATACTGCACGATCGTCGGCCGGGTGAAGGACATGATCATCCGCGGCGGCGAGAACATCTATCCGCGGGAGATCGAGGAGTTCCTCTACCGGCACCCGAAGGTGCTCGACGTCGCCGTGGTGGGCGTCCCCGATTACAAATATGGGGAGGAAGTCTGCGCGGTGATCCGTCTGCGCGAAGGAGAGAGCGCCGCGACGGAGGAAATCATCGAGTTCTGCCGCGAGCAGATCGCGCACTACAAAGTGCCGCGTTACGTGCGCTTCGTCCGCGAGTTTCCGCTCACCGTGACCGGAAAGGTGCAGAAGTACCTCATTCGCCAGCAGCTCGAGAGGGAGTTCGGCAGCGGGGAACCGGAACACAGGTCATGACTGCGGGCCCATCGATGCTCTCACATACCGACATCGTCGTGCTGGGATCGGGCCCGGCGGGCGTTGCGGCGGCCCGCACGTTGCGCGGGCTCGGGTACGAGGTCGCCGTGGTCGGGGCCGCGTGCGGCAGGTCACTCGAAGGGCTGTCGCAGCGGACTCTGGCGCAGCTGAGCGGGTGCGGGCTGCACGCCGCCGCCGGGTGCGTATCTGCGCCGGGCGAGCGCTCGGGCGCGTGGGGAGGCGCGATGCTTTCCGGCAGTGTCGAATATCTGGTCGATCGCGCCGAGCTCGACCTGGCGCTGCTGGAGGATGCCGCACGTTCCGGGATCAGCATCTGGGCGGCCCGGGCAGTGAGCGTCGAGCGGGCGGGGAACGCCTGGCGGGTGCGTACGACCCGGGGAGCACTCGAATGTCGCGTGCTCATCGATGCGCGGGGCAGACGCGCGCAACGCAAGCGGCTCGTGGCAGGGCCCTCTCTGATTGCCGTCTCGCAGCGCCTGCGCGCGCCGTCCACGGGCGTGACCTGCACCCGCATGCACGCGTTTCCGCGGGGCTGGGCCTGGCTGGCCATGAGCGGCCGCGGAGCCGGCTGCCTTCAGGTGATTACCTTCCCGACCGAGCCGTCACTGCGCGCGGGCCTCGAGGCTCATCTGCGGCTGATTGCGGCCGACTCTCCCGAGATTGCCGAGGCGCTCTGCCGCGCCAGTCCCGACGGGCAGCCGATCGCCCGACCTGCAACGGCAGCACTTGCCGCGCACCCGGACCGGCCGGGTCTGCTCGCCGTGGGGGACGCCAGCGTGGCAGCCGACCCGCTGTGCGGGCACGGAATGTACGAGGCACTGAGATCGGCCACAGTCACGGCGGCCGCCGCCAACAGCTATCTATTGACGGGAGACTGGCAACCGGTCCGGCAATTCATCCGTGAGCGGGCCGAAGAGATCTGGCGGCGCACCTGCGAGACCGCTGCGCTCCATTATGGCCGGCAGGCTGACGTGATGCCGACGCCCTTCTGGCGGCGGGCGGCTCGTGCCTACCGGACCGCCCGGCGGACCGAGGCCGGCGGACTGGCGATGTCGGCGGGAGCCGCCGCGCCCGGCCGGATCGAGCAGCGGCCAGTGCTCAACGGCACGCGGATCGAGATGCGCCGGGTTGTAGTAGTTTCGGATGCGCCGCGCGGGGTATGGAAGGTCGACGGGGTGGAGCTGGCGGCGCTGGTCGATCTTCTTCGCGGGGCGCACACCACCGATGTTTGCCGTGCCGCGCAGCAACTCTCATGCGAGCCGGCCGCGGTGGCGCGCGCGGTGCAATGGCTGCGTGGACGGGGACTCTTGCAGAAGGAGGCCTCGATGGCCGGCGCGCGCAAGGCGGGCGAGCCGCTGCCCGCAGGGTAAGTGGCCACACGCTCGCAACGACGACACTGATAGGGGCGACCGCATGCATCGGAAAGTTCTGTCGGAATCGTTGGGCTGGATCGCAGGCCTGGTCCTGGCGATCGGTCCGCTCATGCCTGGGCACGCGGCCGCCGCTCAGGCATCCCGCGGGGAAGGCGTCGCGGCCGTGCGCGCCAACTGCGCGGGATGTCATCGCGAAACGGCCCCGGATCATTTCGACCGCATCAGCGACGAGCGCAAGACACCGGAAGGCTGGGCGATGACGGTGTTCCGGATGCGGCAAGTGCATGGGGTGCGGATGACCGCGGCGGATCAGGCCGCCATCATCCGGTATCTCAGTGATGCGCAGGGACTCGCTCCCTCGGAAGCGGCGGCGGGCCGCTTCGCCCTGGAGCGCCGTCCCAACGTGAAGGATCTGCAGCTCCCCGGAAATCTTGCCGTCGTCTGCGGTCGATGCCACACCCTGGCGCGTGTCGCCATGCAGCGGCGCGACGCGCCTGAATGGCTGAAGCTCGTGAACATGCACGTCGGCCAGTGGCCGTCGCTCGAGTACCAGGATCGCAGCCGGGGCATCGAGTGGTGGAAGATCGCCACGACGCAGGTGCCGCAGGAGCTCGCGAAGCTCTTCCCGCTGCACACGGCGGCGTGGCAGGAGTGGTCGACCCATCCGCACGCCGCACTCGATGGCCAGTGGATCGTCCACGGCCACACACCGGGCCGTGGGGATTACTATGGCACCGCGACCATCAAGCGCGTGGACTCGGACGAGTATTCGGCGACCTACGCACTGCACTATTCGAGCGGCACGGCGCTCGAGGGCTCGTCGACGGGGCGGGTGTATACAGGCTACCAATGGCGCGGCACGGCCACGCTGGGCGGTCAGTCGGTACGAGAGGTTTACTTCGCCTCCGCCGACGGCTCGAAGATCAGCGGCCGCTGGTTCCTCAACGATCATCCGGAGATCGGCGGTGACTGGCGGGCCGCGCGCGCGCGCGGAGCGCCGGCGGTCGTTGCCGCCATTCCGCAAGCGTTGAAGGCGGGCACCACGCAGCGGCTGGTTCTCGTCGGACGGGCTCTGCGCGGTCCAGTGAGCCTCGGGGCAGGGACCCGGGTCCGGGTCGTTGCGCGCACCGGCTTTGGACTGACCCTCCGGGTCACCGTGGCGCGAGACGCCGCTCCGGGATACCGGATGCTCAGGATCGGCGGGCTCAGGGCGCCGCGCCTGCTCGCGGTCTATGATCGCGTCGATCGGCTCACCGTCGAGCCGTCGTTCGCCATCGCGCGGCTCGGCGGCGGAACACTGGCTCCGGTGGATGCCCAATTCGAGGCCATCGCCTACACCGATGCAGCGGGACCCGACGGCAAGGTCATGGCTATTCCCCTCGGCGCGATGCCGGCAATCTGGCGGCTCGAGCCGTTCGATGCCCGGGCCGCGCAGGGCGGCGACATCCACTTCGCCGGCACACTGAGCCCTGAAGGCCGCTTCCAGCCTGCGGGCGCGGGACCCAATCCGGCGCGGCCGTTTTCGGCCGACAACACGGGGAACCTCCTGGTCACTGCGGCCCTGCCGGATGGGACCCCGGCTGTTCGGGGGCAAGCCCATCTCGTGGTGACGGTGCAGCGTTGGGTCAATCCGATCATTTACTGACGGAGCACACGTCGTGATATTCAACTCCGCCAATGCGCACGTCGTGTCCTTCGGCGCACGCACCATGCTGCTGCACGTGCCGACGACAGCGCTGTTCGAGCTCGACGATCTCGGTGTCGAAGTTCTGCATCGCGTCAGAGCGGACGCGCGTGCGGGCACCGCCGCAATTGCCGAGCAGTTGTCCGACCGCTTTCCGCGGGCCGACGTCGAGGCGTTCCTCGACAGGATGGCCCAGCTCGAGGTGCTCCAGGGCGAGGGCGTGCCGCAGCCCATCAATCCGTCCCGGGTGCGCGTCGACACCTATCCCCTGAGCACGATCGTCCTCAACGTCAACACGGGCTGCAACCTGGCCTGCGGTTACTGCTACAAGGAGGATCTCGCCGTTCCCGCGAGCGGCCGGCGCATGGGCATGGACGTGGCGGCGCGAAGCATCGATCTGCTGCTGGCCCAGGCGCGCGGGCGGGACAAGGTTGGAATCGTATTCTTCGGTGGCGAGCCTCTCACCAATCTGCCGCTGATCAGGCAGGCGGTCGACTATGCCGAGGTGCGCGCCGCCGAAGCCGGCAAGTCGGTGGAGTTCTCGCTGACGACCAACGGAACTCTCCTCAGCGAGGAGGTCATCGGATACTTCGACGCCCACCGCTTCGGGATCTCGATCAGCATTGATGGCCCACGAGCCATACACGACCGCAACCGGCGCACCGTCGGCGGCCGAGGGACGTATGAGGTGGTCGCGCGGAAGGTCCGGATGCTGCTCGAGCGATACCGCTCGAAGCCCGTGGGCGCGCGCGTCACGCTTGCGGCGGGAACGACGGAGGTCGAGGCGATCCACGAGCATCTGCGCGATGATCTCGGATTTCACGAAGTCGGCTACGCGCCGGTGACTGCCTCGGAGAAGGAGGGTCATGCGCTCTCGGAAGCGCAGCTCAACGAGGTCTACCGCGGATTCGAGCGGCTGGGAGAGCAATACCTCGCCGCCGCGGTCCAGGGCCGCAACACCGGATTCTCCAATCTGCACCAGCTGATGACTGACCTGCACGAGGGCCGGCGCAAGGCTCTCCCGTGCGGAGCGGGAGTCGGCCTGCTCGCCGTCGACCATCAGGGCGGACTCAATCTCTGCCACCGCTTCACCGGCTCCGAGCTGCCGACTTTCGGCAGCGTGCAGGCGGGCCTCGACGAGCGGCGACTGGGCGAGTTTCTCGGCCGCGCGGCCGATCGCAGCGGCACCCATTGCGCGACCTGTCGCATCCGCAACCTCTGCGCGGGCGGGTGCTATCACGAGTCGTGGGCACGTTATGGGGATCCGCACCACCGCACCTATCATTACTGCAATCTGCTGCGGCGCTGGGTCGATTTCGGCATCCGCGTCTATGCCGAGATCGGCGCCCGCAATCCGCGCTTCTTCAGCACTCATATCGAGCCGAGGAGAGCCGCATGAGCGGAATCAAAGCTGCGAACCAGAAGGCGGAGCTGCTGCTCGAGGCGGCCGAGTCCGGACATGTGAAGGAGGTGACCGCCATGGAAACGGTGGCTGGATGTGCGACGACCTTCGATCCCGGATGGGAAGTCGATCCCTTCGGCGGGGTGGCATCGCTCTGTCAGCCCATGGAGGCGGACCTCTATGGCTGCTCCGATCCCTGCTGGTGGCCGGCACAGGTGCCCGACACGATGAACACTTATCCGTCGTGGCAGGAAGAGAAGCCCTCGGCTCAGAACGATTGGCGGGAGCTCGACCCCGTGTTTCCGGGCGGCGATGCCGTGTTTCCCAAGAAGTAGCCCGCCGGCCCCCCGCATCGGGAGAATGAAATGAGATCGAAGCTCCTCGGGATGGTTCTGATCGCGGCTCTGCTGCCGGCGTGCCGCACGGTGCCGCCGCGCGCCGCGCCGATGCGGGATTACCTCGTGACGGCTGCGAAGCCGGATCGGGTGTTCGTCATCGATCCGGCGGCCGCGCGCGTGGTGTCTGACTTCCGCATACCCGACGCAAACGATTACGTCAGCATCCTCGTACCATCCCCGGACGGGAGAGTGGCTTATGTGCTGATCAACGGAGCGGAGAGTATCGCAGGGATCGACCTGCAAACGGGGCGCGAGGTATTCCGCGCCAATCTGTCCGAGCCGGGACTGCGCGTGAAATGCATGTTCGCTTTCGACATCACGCCGGATGGCAGGGAGCTCATCGTCTACGAGTATCCGACCCGCCTCGGGATCGACGAATACACCGTCGAGCAGCCCCGTTTCGCCATCTACAGCACCGCGGGCGGCCTCGATGCCAGGCCGCTGCGTGAGTTTCCGGCGCCGCGCCGAATCGAGATGATACTCGCCAAGCGCGACGGCCGGAGCTTCTTCGCGCTGGGATTCGACCTGTATCAGTTCGATCTCGATACCGGGCGGCTGATGGGAGAGCGGGGCATCCTGAACTGGCAGCGGCCGGACCACTCGAGTCCGGACATGCTCGCCTTCTGGCCGGTCTCGCAGCCGACGGGCGTCTTCTCGAGCCCCCTCTATTCGACGGTGACCGGACCCGGAACGCCGGCGGGCGGGGTGGCGGAGACCTCGCTGATGACTCTCGATCTGACGAGCGGGAGTCTCGAGTACCACGACTTCGGCAGGACGGACAATCTGATCTTCTCCACGGTGCTCAGCCCGAGCCGCCGGTGGGCCTACGGCGTGTACACGCAGCTCACCAAGATCGACACCGAGCACTGGACGGTCGCCCAGCGGCTGAATCTGGCTCACACCTATTATTCGGTGAACATATCGACGGACGGGAGCGAGGTCTACGCGGGCGGCGCGATGTGCGATATCGCGATCTATGACGCGAAGACCCTGCAGCGCAGGGGCGACGTGCGCCTCCCGGGCTGCGGCGACCAGTCACTTGCGACCCTGCGGGTCATTCGCCGCGCGGCCGCGCAGTAACTCGCCCGTGGAGCGGTACGCGGACTTCGGCTGGCTGTTGCCGTATGTACGGCGACACCGGGGCGCATTGCTCGCCGTAATGGCG
>DASZYK010000453.1:0-5436 GCA_035545455.1 Steroidobacteraceae bacterium | reverse complement strand
TGCGACATCTCAGCGGGCTCGCCAGCCCGGTGTGCTGTGGAATGGCACCCTCTATGCGCTCATCGCGCTCGGAATCGCCACCATCGCGTACCTTCAGTTCCGCGCGATCGTGCCGCGCGTGCTGTCGGCAGCCGCAGGCACGCAGGGCGTCGAGCTTCTCGCTTACGCAGGCGCCTCCTGGATGGCGCTGGGACTTCTCCTGATAATCGTCCGCACGGTGCTCTGGATCGTCTACCGGCCCTCGCCGGCAGCCGCGAGGACGGCGGCGCCCAGCCTGACGGTCATCATACCGGCCTACAACGAAGGCGCGATGGTGCTGCAGTCGATAGAGTCCGCGGTGAACGCGGACTATCCGCACGACCGACTCGAGGTGCTGGTCGTCGATGACGGCAGCAGAGATGATACCTGGAGCTACGTCCTGGAGGCTTCGCGCCGCCATCCCGGGCTGGTCACGCCGCTGCGTCACGACAGCAATCGCGGCAAGCGTGAGGCGTTGGCGCTGGGGTTTGCCCGTGCCCGGGGGGAAATCCTGGTCACGATCGATTCCGACAGCGTGATCGAGCGCGACGCGCTGCTCGCTCTCGCCGGCCCGTTCCGTGACACGCGTGTCGGGGCGGTGGCGGGCAAGGTGCTGGTCTACAACCGCGCGCACGGAGTGATTCCGCGCATGCTGCACGTGCGCTTCCTCCTCTCATTCGACCTGCTGCGCGCCTCCGAATCGGTCTATCGGAATGTCTATTGCTGTCCGGGAGCTCTCACGGCCTATCGGGCGGGGGCGGTTCGGCAGGTGCTCGAGCGCTGGAAGGGCCAGGAATTCCTCGGCTCGCGTTGCACCTTCGGCGAAGACCGCGCCATGACCAATTACCTCCTGGATCAGGGCTATGATTCGCTCTACCAGCGCACGGCCGTCGTGCACACAGTCGTGCCGGAGGCATACGGGAAGCTCTGCAAGATGCTCCTGCGCTGGAACCGATCCTACGTACGCGAAGAGATCCGCTTTGCGCGCATCGTCTGGAAGAGGCCGTGGCCGACGTGCTCGCTCGCGCTCTTCGACCGCTTCATCACGAACGCCCGCTACCCGATCTCCTATGCGAGCCTGGGCGTCCTCGCCGTCGTGGTCGCGGCGCATCCGTCGATCCTCGTGCCGATGACGACCGTCATGGGAGCGCTTTCGCTCTTCCAGGCGCTCTATTACCTGCGCTCGGAGCGGTCCTTCGATTTCCTCTACGGCGTGCTGTACTCCTATTTCTCCTCCATCGCGCTCTTTTGGATCTTCCCCTATGCGCTAGCGACGGTGCGCGCCCGCGGATGGCTCACGCGCTGAATTGGAGAGCCGGGGAGGGTGGCTTGCGCGCCTCTAGTGATCATCTCCCGGAGCGAAGCGTGTTTCCTGGCCGGTGACCGCCTGCCACCGGCCATCGCGCCAGACGAACACGTCCGTGAAGCGCGAATATCGGGCAGCAACAGCCTTCGTCTCTGCGCGAGCTCCCGGTGCCGCGGTTCGGGTGACGACGACGCCCGTCACGATCGCGACGTTACCGCCGGAAATGAGACGCACCCGGGTATCGTCGAATTGCTGGCGAACCGCTGCTGCCGGGCGGGCAACGGGACGCGAGAAATAGGCAAGGTACTGCGCACGCGAAATGACACCCCCCTGAAAATCGCTATCGATGAACTCACGCGCCAGAATGCGGGCCAGCATCGTCACATCGCGCCGGTGCAGGGCCGCGAGCCACTGGTGCTCGACCTTCATGAGGGCGGCGGCGGTCCGCTCGCCTGGGGGAGGCCCGGCATGCGCGGGCAGAGCCTGAAAAGCGGCAGCGCAGAAAAGCATGACGCACCACCCGGAGGCCCTGGCGGATGAACGCGGCATCAGCGCGCTCCCTTGCCTCAGACGAAGAAGTCGGGCAACAGATCCTCCTCCCGGACATCCGCCGCCCGGTAGGGCGCGAAATCCGTCACTCCCGCCTCGCGCAGGATCTCCTGATCGATGCAGAAGTTGCCCGAGAAGCTGCGGCTGTCCCGGGTGAGAATGGCGTACGCCGCATCAGCCAGGATCTGCGGCGAGCGCACCCGGCGCTGAACCTCGGCGCTCGCGCCGCGCATCGCGATCTGCAGGGCCGCGGTCCCGATCACGGTGCGCGGCCACAGGGCATTCACCGCGATGCCGCGGTTCCTCAGCTCGCCCGCCAGCCCGAGCACGCACAGGCTCATGCCGAACTTCGCGAGCGAGTAGGCGAGATGCGGCGCGAACCAGCGCTCCTCGAAATTGAGCGGCGGGGAGAGCATCAGAATGTGCGGGTTCGGCGCGCGCTCGAGATGCGGCAGGCACAGCTTCGAGCAGAGAAAGGTGCCGCGCGTATTCACATCGTGCATCAGATCGAAGCGGCGCATGTCGGTCGCCTGTGTCCCGGTGAGGCTGATCGCGCTCGCGTTGTTGACCAGGATGTCGATGCCCCCGAACTCCCGCACCGTGCGCTCCACCGCGCTCGCCACCTGCTCGTCGTCGCGGATGTCCGTCGCCAGCGGCAGCGCGCGGCCCCCGGCAGCCTCGATCTCGGCGGCGGCGGTGAAGATCGTTCCCGGCAGCTTCGGGTGCGGCTCCGTGGTCTTCGCCGCGATGGCGACATTCGCGCCATCTCTGGCCGCGCGCAGCGCGATGGCAAGCCCGATTCCCCTGCTTGCGCCGGTGATGAAGAGCGTACGGCCCCTGAGGGTCCGGTTTTCGGTAGCGGCAGGTGCCATGGCAGCGAGCCTCCCGTGAGTGACCGTCGAGCTGAGCGAGGTGAGCCGGTTGCTACCAGATCCGCACGCGCTCGGCCGCCGGCAGATAGAGCTTCTGTCCCGGCTTGACGTCGAACGCCGCGTACCAGGCGTCCGAGTTGCGTACCGTGTCGGCCCGGAATCTTGCCGGCGCATGAGGATCGGTGAGCACCTGGCGCCTCAGAGCCGCCGGCCGCACCTTCGCGGCCCAGTTTTGCCCCAAGGCGATGAAGAACTGCTGATCGCCGCTGAAGCCGTCCAGCTTCGGTGCTGCTCTGCCGTCGAGCGAATCGTGATAGGCCTGATAGGCCGCCATCACGCCGCCCAGGTCGGCAATGTCCTCGTCGATCGTCTGCCGCCCGTTCACGTGCAGCCCCGGCAGAGCCTGGTAACCGTCATACTGCTCCTCCAGAGCCTTCGCCTCCTGCTCGAAGTGCCGGTGATCGCCCGCGGTCCACCAGTTGCGCAGCCGTCCCTGCGAGTCGAAGGCGCTGCCTTCCGCATCGAAGGTATGGCTGATCTCGTGCCCGATGATGGTGCCGATGGCGCCGTAGTTGTCCGCCGCCGGAGCCTCGGGATCGAAGAAGGGCGGCTGCAGAATCGCCGCCGGGAAATTCAGGGCGTCCTGCAGCGGCAGGTTGACGGCATTTACCGTCTGCGGCTCCATCCACCACTCGTGCCGGTCGACCGGCTTGCCGATGCGGTCGGTGTTGTAGTGGTATTTCCACAGCTGCGCGCGCCACACGTTGCCGAAAAGGTCGCCCGGCTTGACCACATAGGCGGAATAGTCCTTCCAGGCTTCGGGATAGCCGATCCCGACGTAGAGCGAATCGAGCTTCTTCAGGGCTTCCGCCTTGGTGGATGGAGCGAGCCACGTCAGCGCCTCGAGCCGCTTGTGGTACGCGCCGATCAGGTGCGCCACCATAGCCTGCGCCTGCACCTTCGCCTGCGGAGGGAAGTACTTCCGCGCGTAAAGCTGACCCACGGCATCGCCCAGGCACGCGTTCACGAGGTCGACGGCGCGCTTCCAGCGCGGCGGCTCCTGCGGCACTCCCGCCAGGACCTTGCCCTCGAAGGCGAAGCTTTCTTGCGCGAACGGCCGCGACAGGAACGGCCCGTATTGCTCGAGCAGATGAAAGGTCAGCCAGTCCTTCCAGGTGGCGAGCGGAGTCGAGGCCACGAGCGCCGACTCTCCCGTGAAGGCCGACGGCTGCCAGACATAAAATTCCCGCTGATCCGCCAGGCCCGCCGCGGCGAAGTAGGCATTCCAGTCCAGGCCCGGGGCCTTCGCCTCGAAGTCGGCGCGCGTCCACACGTTGTCCGCATTCTGGACGACCTCGCTGTCGGCGAGGCTCTCCTGAACCTCCGCGATCGCGTCCTCCAGCGCCAGGATCTTCGCCGCCCGGGCGGACGGCTGGGTGTAGCCTGCCAGGCGAAGCATGGCCGCGATGTGCTGCGAGTACTTCGCTCGGATCCGGCGCATGTGCTCGGAATTCGACAGGTAATAATCGCGGCTGGGCAGCACGAGTCCGCCCTGCAGGAGGTAGACAGAGTAGTCGGACGGGTTGCTGAACCCGGGCGAGGTCCACAGCCCGAAGAGATGCATGGTGTGGAAGTTCGTGTTGTTGAGCGGGTCCACGTCGGCGCGCAGGAGGCTTCCCATCATCGCCGCCAGCTCCCGTTTGTTCCGGATGGCCCTCACTCGGGAGAGCTGCGGCTGCAGAGGCTTCAGTCCCAGCGAATCAACGGTCCTCGCGTTCATGTACGACGCGTAGAGGTCTGCGATCTTGCGCTCGTTCGAGCCCGCCGGCGCATTCGACTGCGCCGCTTCCTTCACGAGGGCGGCCACGTTCCTGCGGCTCTGGTCCAGCAACGTCGTGAAGACGCTGACCACCGCCTTGTCCGCCGGGATGTTCGTCCGCTCGATCCAGGCACCATCCGCATACCGATAAAAATGGTCACCCGGCTGTAAGCTCGGGTCCATGTTGCGCACCGCGATCCCGTGTGCAACGGGTTGCGGCGGTATCGCCGCCGGCAGGAGCGCGGGTGCGAATACAAAAAGAGCGGCGGCTAGTGGAGTGGACGCACGAAACCAATGCACGGCAGGCAGCTCCTGGCGGCGGATCCGCTGGCCGCGCGGGCTAGGGCGCTGCGGACCCGCGTTGTTTGGCGAAACGAGAATGGTAGCACGGCCCGGCCGCCGGGCTGCCGCGCGACGGGACGGCGTGTTTGCGCGGCCGAAGGATGGATCGCCGCCCCTGCTAGATTCGCAGCGCGAGCGAGCATGCAGACAGCTCCTCGAGCGGCTCGGCACTCGCGCCGCTCTCCCATCTCGGACCGAGACGCTCGTCGAGAATGGATCTGACTGCGGTGCGCATGTGCTCCTCGGCGGGTCTGCGCCGCACCTGACCGTGCGCCCCGCGGGCATCCTCCGCGCATCTCGCTATGCGGGCGGCCTCGGTGTATCGGCCCTCCCGGCAGGAGAGCAAAGCCATGGCGTCGAGCGCCAGATACAGCTTGTCCATCTCGGATTTTCGCGCGAGCTCATGCAGCTCCGCGCCCATGGCACGCGCTTCGTCGAGCTCTCCTGCAATGAGCAGCGCGGACAGCGCGAGCACCAGGACCTCGAAGAGCGTCTCCCTTCGGCCGATGTGGCGCAGGCTGGAAATGAGC
>DASZYK010000452.1:0-3327 GCA_035545455.1 Steroidobacteraceae bacterium | reverse complement strand
CCATGTCGGGCAGGATGCGCGGATCGAGCTGATCGAAGGCGACACGCACCTTCACCGTGGCCTTGCTGCGGTCCGCGGTCGGTACGATGGCGATCACGTGCGCGGCGATCTTCCAATCCGGATAGGCGTCGAGCACCGCCTGGGCCTGCTGTCGCGCATGCACGCGGTGGATGTAGGCCTCGTTGACATCGACGTCGACCTCGAGCGAGCTCATGTCCACGATGGTGGCCACGCCGGTGCGCGTGAAGCCGCCTCCCGCGGAGATGGGCGAGACGATCTCCCCGGTCTGCGCCGCCTTGTCGATGACGACTCCGGCGAACGGCGCCCGCACGATCGTGTAGTCGACCTGAACCTGTGCCGCCCGCACGCCCGCACGCGCCTGCTCGACCTGGCGGCGTTGGGTGTCCACCTGCGCGGCCAATGTCGACGCCTGCGTCCGGGAAGTCTCGAACGCCTCCTCCGAGACCAGATGCTGCCCGATGAGCGCCTGATTGCGGCTGAAATCCCGCCGTGCCTGCGCGAGCTGCACCTGGTATTGATGGAGCAGCGCCTGCGCGGTCTGCAACTGGGCGCGTGCCTGCGCCAGCGCAGCCTGCTGCGCGGTATCCTCCAGACGCGCGAGCACCTGTCCACGCTTGACGTGCTGTCCCTCATCGATCAGCACTTCGGACAACTCACCGGTGATCTGCGCGGAGACGGTCGCCTGACGCTCCGCGGTGACGTAGCCGGTCGCCTGCAGGATGGCCGCGGGCTCGGAGCTCGCCGATGCGGCCACTGCCGTCGCCTCGCTCACCTCGATCGCGCTGTTGCGGGTGAGGAGGAAGACCGCGGCGGCGGCGATGACGGCCGCGGCGATGGCGGCGGACAGCCACCATTTGCGCAGGCTCCCGCTCGTCTCGTCGCGATCGGACGGATCGATCCGGAGCTGACGGAGCAGCTGAGTCTTGTCGGAATCGGGTGACATACGCGCGTCCGCGCCGCTCAGCGAGCCGGAAACTCCCCTACCGGATACGGCACCCGATCGGTGTTGAACGTCAGGTACTCGACGATCTGTGCAGTATAGCGCGCCAGTGCGCCTCCGAAGCGCGCCAACTCCGGGCTCGGCCGGCCTGAGAGAATCCGGATCAGCAGCTGTGCGACGGCGGCAACGGCGAGCACCCAGCTGACGATCCAGAAGACGACCGCAAACAGCAACATGTAGAGGATGCGCGCGCCGAGGTCTCCCGGCGGCGGCTCGACCGGCTGCGGAACGCCACTCATCGATCCCCCTCCCTTTGCCCCTTCGTTACCCGGAGACGATCTGCGCCATCAGATGCCGCGCCTGCTCGAACTGCGGCGCCACGAGCAGCGCCCGCTCGAGCACGTTGCGCGCGGCGAGCGCGTTGCCGAGACTCAGATAGTCCTGCGCCAGGTCGGTGAACGCATCCGCGGCGCCCCAGCCCGGGAGCCCCCGCGCGGCACCGCTTTGCCGCTCGAATGCCGTCACCGCGCGCTGCATGAGCTCAAATGCCCGCTGCCCGTCGCCGCCGAAGAGCCTCGGGCGGTCGCGGGCACCGAGGGCGCCGAGGAGGAGCACGCGCGGGTTGTCCGGAGCGAGCTTCAGGGCCTTGTCGATGCGGGCCAGGCTGAGCGGCGCCGCGAGCGGCGAGCGCCACGGGTCGAGATCGCTCTGCAGCGCCAGACATGCCGATTGCAGCGCGAGCGCCTCAGCAGAGACGGTGTCGAGCACGAGCGTCCGATTGAGCCTGTCGACGCAACGCTGCGCGAAGGGCCACGCCCGCGCCTCGTCGCTCCTGGAGAGCAACGCCAGACGGTAGGCCGCCAGCGCGGCGTAATAACTCCGCCACTCGGCATCCGCGTCCCCGTCCTTGCCGTCACTTTCCGCAGCCCCATCGCGCCCCGACAGCGTGGCCGCCAGAGCACGCAGGCCGGTCGCATCCTGCTGGAAGTAGCCGCTCTCGATGCGGCTCTCGATCTGCATCCAGTGGGCGCTCGACGCTCCCACCGCGGGCATGGCGGCGGGTTTCCCGAAGGCCGCCGTCAGCGGCGCCACGGCCAGCAACGCGAGCAGCAGGACCGCTCCGATCCAGGCCGCCGCCCGCCGTCCGTCCCCTTCAGTAGAATGCGCGCCCAGCATGGCTGAGAACGATACCACAGGGACGGCTGCGGCCGCCCCGCCGCGGCAGGGGGAGCCGGCGCTGCGCAGTGCGGCGCCGCTCATCGACATCGGCATCAATCTGGCGCACGACAGCTACGACGCTGATCGCGACGCGGTGATTGCGCGCGCGCAGGCGGCGGGTGTCGTGCAAATGATCGTCACGGGCTCCTCCGTCGCCAGCACCCGTATGGGGATATCTCTCTCCCGGCAACACGGCGGGACGCTCTTCGCCACCGCCGGCGTGCACCCCCACCATGCCGCGGAGCTCACGAGCGCCGGCCTCGCGGAGCTCGGCGAGCTGACGCTGGAGCCCGAGGTGGTCGCCGTAGGCGAGTGCGGGCTCGACTACTACCGCAACTACTCGCCGCATCCGGCTCAGCGCGAGGCCTTCCATCGCCAGCTCGAGCTCGCCGTGCGCTGCGGCAAGCCCGTCTTCCTGCACCAGCGCGATGCCCATGAGGATTTCATCGCCATCCTGCGCGAGCATTGGCCGAGGCTCGGCGGTGGCGTGGCGCACTGCTTCACCGGCACGGCCCGGGAGCTCGAGTGTTATCTCGATCTCGGGCTGGCGATCGGCATCACCGGCTGGATCTGCGACGAGCGCCGGGGGAAGCACCTGCACGAGCTGGTGGGTCGCATCCCAGCCGACAGGCTGCTTCTCGAGACGGACGGCCCCTACCTCCTGCCCCGCGACCTGCATCCCAGGCCGGCCTCGCGCCGCAACGAGCCGGTGTATCTTCCGCACATCGCCGCGGTCGTGGCCGGGGCACGCGGCGAGACGGCCGAATCCCTGGCGCGATCGAGCACCGAAGCCGCGCGCAGGCTCTTCCGCATTTCTGGAATCGAAGAGAGAAATATCTCGTAAGACCATGATATGAGAGATAGCAGAGACTCATCAGGAGACGCCATGGACCTCGAGCAACTGCGTGCCTGCATCGCCGCCACCTGGCGCGGCTCCATCATCGAGCGGCTGACGGCGTACGTGCGCATCCCGAACAAATCCCCCATGTTCGATCCGGCCTGGGAGGCCAACGGCCACATGGAGGCCGCGGTGCAGCTCATGGCCGACTGGTGCCGGGCCCAGCCGATCGGCGGCATGCGCGTCGAGATCCGCAGGCTCCCCGGCCGCACGCCCCTGCTCCTCGTCGATGTCCCCGGCGAGCTTGCAG
>DASZYK010000451.1:0-1616 GCA_035545455.1 Steroidobacteraceae bacterium | reverse complement strand
CGGCGCCGGTACTTCATCGTTCCGAGTACGTGTAGTCCTTCGTCCAGGGCGAGATGGCGGTGGCTTCGGGGTGCCCCGCAGGGGCGGGGGCAATCGGGTCCTCTTGACAAACATGAAGAACCCTCATAATTTGAAAAATATGAGGGTGAATCGTGTTAAAAGCGCAAGGCATGCGCGGCCCGTGGTCGCCATGCTTGCGATCACCGCGACCGCGATTCCCGCGTTGACTCTCGCGGCGGATCCAGCTTCCGGCGCCCGCTGGTTTTCGCTGTGCGCTTCCTGTCACGGTGATCGGGCCGAGGGTAACGCGGCGCTGCGCGCCCCGCGGCTGCAGGGCCTGTCGTCCGCTTACCTGCTGCGCCAGCTCCAGGATTTCCGCTCCGGACGGCGCGGGAGCGACCCCGCCGATCGCTTCGGGCAGGAAATGAGATCGATGGCTGCGCTGCTGCCGAACGATGCCGCTACGCAGGATGTGGCGGCCTATATTACCGGATTGCAGGCGCCGGTCGCGGCCGCGTCGCATGGCGACCTCAATAGCGCGGTGGCGTACCAAACGTGCGCTGGATGCCACGGTCGGGCGGGCGAGGGAAATTCCTCGGTCGGCGCCCCGCGACTGAGCGGGCAGGATGTGGCTTACATTCGCCGCCAGCTCGAAGGCTTTCGTCGTGGTTGGCGCGGCGCCGCCCCTGGGGATGCGCCGGGCCGGCAGATGGCCGCGGTCGTGCGCGCACTGCCGGAGCCGGCCTTGAGCCAGGTTCTTGCCCTGTTCGTGGCGGGGTCCGAGCCGGTCGCGGGCGCCAAAGGTGACCGATGAATCGCAGAGAGCGGGTAACAAGAGGTCTCGACGTGACTACATCTTTCCCTGTCCGCAGGCGGGCTCGCGTCCTTCCGTCGGCGTTCGGCTTGGGCCTGCTCGTGCTGTTTGTTGCCGCCGCCCCTCCCGCACACGCGGCAGGCCCGGCTGCCTCCGTCGGCAGCTCGCAATCCATACAGAATGGCATCCTTCCCAAGAATCCCAATGCCGCGAAGGACGCGGTCTATTCATGTCCAAAGCCCGCGAGTCCCGCGGGGCTCCTGGCCAGTGCGCGCAGCCTCGAGCTCGAGACGTACGACAAGAACAAGCTCGCCTGCGCAGCAGACCTCTACTATCAGCTGGTATCGAGCTCCTCCCCGGACCCGGCGACTCGCATCGCCGCCGTCCAGGCGCAGATCGCCTATCTGCACGAGGTCGACGTCGAGCACGATCTGGATTTCGCAGGCCAACAGACGGCCGAGTGGAGTATCCGTCTCGCGCACGGCGCCAGACAAGCGCTTCTGCTGTGCGCCGCCGCCCATCAACACGCGGGCGATTTCGAGCTGGCGACCGTGTGCGCGCAGGCCGAGCTGCTGGAGCACCGGTATGACGATCCGAAGGACTACGTGGCCGTCGTCAGGCGCGTGATTCCGGTGCTCACGGAGGTCAGCGAGCGCGCACCGCAGACCCTGCACGGGCTCGACCTGGTCTACCTGGGGAAGCTCTACTTCGACCTGCCCGCTATTTTCGGCGGGGACTCCGCGAAGGCCGTGGTCCTTCTCGAGCGGGCCCGCCATTACGCACCACGGGATCCGACGCGGCT
>DASZYK010000450.1:0-4261 GCA_035545455.1 Steroidobacteraceae bacterium | reverse complement strand
TACCGGTACTGAGCGTTTCGCGGAGCATTGCCGCCTGGGACGGCGGGTCTCAGAGCGGGAGGGGGGGACATTCCGCGGCCGGGCATTATGTAGGGATCGGCCCGCGAAGGAAGGAATCGCGCTGACGCCATTCGGCGACAGCGCGGTCCGTGCGGGCGCCCGTCCGGGCGCCCCGCGGATGCTCCGGCGACCGTCGACATCACCCCTCACGAGTGTGACAGACGTTGCGCGTGCAGGGATCGCCTGCATGGAGTGTTGCAAAAGTTACCGCCCCGGCGGCCGCGCCCGATGTCTGCAAGACCGGGCCGATGCGCCGGGAAACCCGCCGCGAGCACAGCCCGGCAAACGTTGCGGTGAGACTCGAGCCGAAGCGCTGGCTCGCTCGCTCTCCAACTGACCCGACCCTACAACATGTCGATTGTTCGGGCCCCGTCGTGTTGGACACCCCTTTTTCCGCGAAACCGTGTATGATCGCGCCTCGAACCCTACAGTTGGGTGTTTTCTGGAGTATCGAGTAATGGCGAAACGTCCCCCGAACGACGGCGCGTCCTGGAGCGCCAGTGAGCTGAAGACCTTGAAGTCGCTCGCGAAAGCGGGAACTCCGACCAGCGAGGTGGCGAAGAAGCTCGGGCGTACCGCGGCGGCCGTTCAGCAGAAGGCCATGCGGGCTGGGATTTCCTTCCGGGCGGCCAAGAGAGCCGGCGCCCGCAAGAAGAAGTAAGCGCCGCGCGCAGCATGGACGGGGGTCCGCCTCGAAAGCGGGCCCCCGTCTTCATTTGCCCCGCCCGTCATGGGCCTCGTCCCGGCCGGGAGGGGACCGGCGCGCGAGAGGTACAAACGCCAAACAATCAAAGAGGGGGCATCATGCGGCGAGGTATAGGTTTTCCCTGTCTGGCGGCGGTGGCGCTCGCGTTGACCGGCTGCGGCGTGCGGTTGCAGGACGAGACACCTGCCAGATTCCAGGCCAACCCCGACATCGGCATGTATCCGCTCACGGTCAAGGTCAGCGCCGGCGCGCTGGTGAGCCAGCCGCTGTACGTGTTTGCCGTCTCCGACGGCAGCAAGGTTCCTCTCACGGCCGCTCCGGACGGGACCTACACGACAATGTACCCGGTGAAATGCAGACGCAGCTTCCCGCTGCAATATCTCGCAATCTGGCGCTTGCAGGGCATGGCGACGCGGCAGCAGCTCTTCCCGCCGCAGCCGCGTGAGATCGAGCTCATGCCCCCCGCGCTCACCCGGCAGGCGAGCATCCCCACCTCCGGCAAGCCGGACAGGAAAACACGGGCCTGGAGCGGCGGGGTGCAGTACGATTTCGTCACCGCCCCGGACGCTCATATCACAGGAGCCCACCTGGAGCCCGTGAGCACGGGCAAGGCGGACGTGGCGGCGGCGAAGCCGATCAGCGTCGTGAGCACATTTCCGATCGATGCCGCCTGCGGCACGCCAACCGCCGTGCAGCTCGAGTCCAGGGACCGGCGCGCGCACGCCAACCTCGTGATCGACACCGATCTGCCCGACATGCCGCACTGGACCACGCGGGTGGACTTCGCCCCGCAGCAGCAGTGAGGGCGGTCTATCGCAACCGGGCGCGCAGCCGCTCGATCTCGGGCGCGCCGAGCCCGATCCGGCCCAGGTAGGCGCGTACGCCGCCGGCGCGATCCAGATACTCCAGCATGTTGTAGACCGCTGCCTCCGGGCAGCGCACCGCCTCGATGACGGCCGCCGGATCGCCGTTGCCGTACCGGCGCAGATACGCATCCTGCAGATTGCCGGTGCTCGCCGCGTAATCGGCGGCAATCCACTCCGGAGCCACGTCGGCCAGGGCGAGCAGGACCGCGGCAATCACGCCCGTGCGGTCCTTTCCCGCCACACAGTGGAAAAGCAGCGGACCCGGAGCCGCGCCGGCGATCACCGCCAGCGCGCTTCTGAGCTGCGGCTGCACGCGCTCGAGGACGGTGCACTTCCACTGCTCCTTGGCGCAATGACCGCCGAGAGCGCCCCAGTCCGCCGGATTGCCGGCGAGCAGGGAGACTGACACGTAGCGCACCGCGGGCAGCCGGCGCGGCACCGGGCTCGGCGCCGAGGCGATTTCCTCGGGCCAGCGAAGGTCAAGCACGGTCTCGACACCGTAGCCGGCGAGGGCCTCGAGTCCCTCCGCGGAGAGTTGCGCGAGGTCGTCGGCGCGCAGGAGCGAGCGCCGCCGCGTGACGGCGCCGTCCACGGTGGGATATCCGCCGAGATCGCGCGCATTGAGCAGACAGGGAAACATCCGCGCGAGTGTAGCCGACCGGCGGCCGCGGCGCGGCTCGCACGGGATGCCTATAATGCCGCCATGCCGCTCAGCTCCAGCGATCGATTTCTGGGTCGGGTCGAGAACTATGCGAAACACCGCCCCGGTTATCCGGCCGCGGCCATCGACCTGCTGGAGACGCGCTGCGGCCTGCGGCCGGGGATCGTCGCCGTCGACCTCGGCTCGGGCACCGGCATCCTTTCGGCGCTCCTGCTCGAGCGCGGCGCCCGGGTATTCGGGATCGAGCCCAACCGGGAGATGCGCTCGTACGCCGATCTCGCGCTGCGCGGGGATTACCACGGCCGGGAGGGCACGGCGGAAAGCACGGGCACGCCGTCCCGTTTCTTCGATCTGCTGGTCGCGGGGCAGTCATTCCACTGGTTCGATCCACGCAGGACCCGCACCGAGGCGCTGCGCATCCTCAAGCCAGGCGCCTGGGCGGCCTTGATCTGGAACGAGCGCCCGAAAGAGAGCATGCCGTTCCTGGAGGACTACGAGGCGCTGTTGCGCCGGTATGCCCCGGAATACGACGCGGTGGCGCGGCTGCGGGCGCAGGAGGATGGCATCGGTCAGTTCTTCGGACGGGCGCCGGAGCTCGCCGTGTTCCCCAATCAGCAGCTGCTCGACTTCGAGGGCCTCGCCGGAAGAGTTCTGTCCTCGTCCTACGCCCCCATGCCCGACCGCCCGGAGCATGCGCCGCTGATGGCGGGCCTCAGGGAGGTGTTCGACCGCCATCAGGAGGCGGGCAAGGTCGTCTTCCCGTACCGCACGCTGGTGTATTTCGGGCAGCCGGACCGGCAGCCGCAGGCCCTCGGCCCCGCGCACGCTCAGGGTCGCGTCCACCACTCGTAGAATTCGTCGAACCCGATCGCTCCGTCGCGGTTGGTGTCGATCTCGTCGAACCCGATCTCGCACTCGGCGGAGGTCAGATTCTCATCGACCGTCTGCATGAACCGGATGAACTCCCCGAGCGTCAGCCGGCCGTCCTTGTTGACGTCGTTGAAATCGAAGGTCTCGCGCACGCGCCCGCGCTCCTCTGAGCCCGGGCGCACGTAATCGAGAGTGGTGCGGTCTTTGCGCGTTCGCTCGCTCATGGCCGGGGACGGCAGCAATTTTCACTCCGTCGTTCCGGACGGCACAGCCGCAGGTCACGGCGGAGCGATGCTACAGTAGGCACATGCCGCCCAACCTCATCGTTTTCGACCTCGATGGCACGCTGATCGACAGCGCGCCGGACCTCGCGGCTGCCGTCAACGCCATGCTGGCGGAGTTCGGCCGCGAGCCGATCGCGGTCCCCGAAGTGCGGCGGATGATCGGGGACGGCGTGGCGATGCTCGTCGCGCGCGCGCTGGCCGCCAGAGACTGCGCGCAGATGGATTCCGAGCGCGCGGCCGGAACCTTCATGCGGCATTACGAAGCCAGGGCCACCGCCGCCACCACCGTGTTTCCGGGTGCGGAAGAGGCGCTGCAGGCGCTGCGCGCCGCGGCCATCCCCCTTGCGGTGTGCACCAACAAGCCGGCGCGCATCGCCGAGGACATTCTCGCGGGCCTGGGGCTCGGGAAATACTTCGCGCGCGTGATCGGAGGCGACTCGCTGCCGTTTCGCAAGCCCGACCCGCGGGTGCTGCTCGGGCTGCTCGCGGCATTCGACGCCGGGCCGGAAGGCTCGCTACTGGTCGGCGACAGTGAGGTCGATGCGGCTACGGCCCGCTCCGCGGGGGTGCCGTTCGTGCTCATGAAGCACGGCTACCGGCGCGGGCCGGCCGAACAGATCCCCTGCATGGCCGCGCTCCGGAGCTTCGGCGAACTGCCGGCACTGGTGCGCGCGCTGCCGCGCTGAGGCGGGCCCGTTCCCTTCGGGGATGTTCGGGTGTATCTTGGTAGCGCTACCTTATCTGATGGGACCGTAATCCAGGCCCCCGCGGAGTTAAAGAATGACGCTACGCAGACAGTGGCTGATTGCGGCCG
>DASZYK010000449.1:0-3845 GCA_035545455.1 Steroidobacteraceae bacterium | reverse complement strand
GCCGGCCGCTGGCGACCGCGGACCTGACCGCCAACGGGTTTGGAATGGGGCGCGAGCTCTTCCGCGCCTTCCGCATGCATGCCGCCCCCGCCGAGGAGGGCGGCGGCATCTGCGCTTAAGGCGGCGCGGTCTTCAGCTGCTCGAAGCGCGCGATGTCCGACTGGAATTGTGCCTTCACCTGCTGCTCCTGCTGCTTGCGCGCCTCTATCTCCTGATTCTGCAGCCGCACCTCGCTCTGGGTCTGCACCAGCTCCTGCGCGAGGTCATCGGGCATGCGCGGCGCATCGGGCCGCGCGCTGTAGGGCTTGAACTGCTGCGCGCGGCTCTGGAGTGAGCCGAGGCGCACCTGCAGGCTCTGCACGTATTCCTGCGCCGCGCTCTGCTGCGCCTCGATCTGCGACAGCCGCTCGTCCCGCAGCGACTCGATGTCCTTCACCGAGGTGTACGTGCCGAGAAGGAAGTAATCGCGCTGCTTCTGGGCGAGTCGCTTCTGCCTCTCGCGCGCTTCCGCGGCGAGCTGCGCCGGCGTCTTCTCCGCATCGACGTGCCCGACCTCCACTCCCTGGCTGTTGAGGATCTCCCGCTTCTGGCGCGCGTATTTCGGCGGAACGCTGTCGCCGTAGTGGACGACGCCGTGCTCGTCCACCCAGCGGTAGGCCACGGCCCCCTTGTCGCCGTTCTGTGCCCACGCCGCCGGCCCCGCGAGGCAGGCGAGCGCGAGGAGCAGAGACAAAGCCCGAAGCGGTGTCCGCATATGTAAGGATATTCTGACCGACCGGGGCACGGAGGCAAGTCTCAGGAGACCCCGTACCGCTGCCGGTACGCCTTCAGCAGTGTGAGCTGATCGTCAGAAATCGCAGCCCGAGCGCCTGCCGGGCGCGACAGCGCCTCGATCAGGTCCGCGAGTGTGACGACGCTCACACACGGGATGCCGTGCTCGCGCTCGATCTCCTGGGTGGCGCTCAGCGCTCCCTGCCCCCGCTCCTGCCGGTCGAGGGCGAACACGACGCCCGCTGGCTGGGCTCCCTGCTGCCGGATGAGGGCGAGCGACTCCCGCACGGCGGTCCCGGCGGTGACCACATCGTCGATGACCAGCACCCGCCCCCGAAGCGGCGCGCCGATGACATTCCCGCCCTCGCCGTGGTCCTTGGCCTCCTTGCGGTTGAATGCGTAGGGCACGTTGCGCCCGTGATGCTCGAAGAGCGCCGCGGCGGTGGCGGCGACCAGCGGAATGCCCTTGTAAGCCGGCCCGAAGAGCACGTCGAACGCGGGCGCCGAGCGCACGATGGCCGCGGCGTAGCAGCGGCCGAGCACGGCGATGGCCTCGCCGTCGCTGAAAAGACCGGCGTTGAAGAAGTAGGGACTGTCGCGGCCGGATTTGAGCTTGAACTGGCCGAAGCGCAGCGCCTGCCGCGAGAGCGCGAGGTCGATGAAGGTGAGCTGATAGTCCTGCATGCCGCTATGATTGCCCGATGCACATGGACCGCGTCAATGCCCGGCGTCCGGGGTGGCTGCAGGCGCTCGCCGTGTACCGCGAGCCGCGCATCGTCGCGATGCTCTTCCTGGGGTTCTCGAGCGGGCTGCCGTTCTATCCGGCGTTCCAGACGATGACCATCTGGCTGCGCGAGTCCGGCATCGCGCTGCCGCTCATCGGCATGGTGGCCTGGGCCACCATGCCCTACTCACTCAAATTCCTGTGGGCGCCGGTCGTGGACCGGATGCCGCTGCCGTTCCTGACCAGGCTCCTGGGCCGCAGGCGCGCGTGGCTGCTCCTCGCGCAAGCATGCATCGCGATCGGCCTTTTCCAGCTCGCGGCGAGCGAGCCCGCCGCGGGCATGCGGCGCATCATCATCTGGGATCTGTTCCTGACTTTCTTCGCAGCGACCCAGGACATCGCGATGGACGCGTGGCGGATCGAGTCCGCTCCGACCTCCATGCAGGGCGCGATGGCCGCGGCGTACCAGATCGGCTACCGGATAGCGTTGATCGCCGGCAGCGCGGGAGCACTCACTCTGGCGCAGGCAGTCAATTGGCACGTGAGCTACCTCGGCATCGCGTCGCTCGCCTGCGTCGGGATGGTGACGACGCTCTTCGTTCGGGAGCCGCAGGCTCCGGCATCCCGCGCCGCCGCGGAACGGGAGGCGCGGGCGGTCGAGTGGCTCGAGCGGCGCGCCCACTGGCCCAAGCCGCTGCAGAATGCCGGGGCGTGGTTCGTCGGCGCGGTGGTCTGCCCGCTGGTGGATTTCTTCGCCCGCTACCGCGGCCGGATCGCGATCCTCACGGTGGCGCTCATCGGCGCCTATCGACTGACCGACTACGCCGAGGGCGCGATGACCCTGCCGTTCTTCCATGATCACGGCTACTCCAACGAGCAGATCGCCTGGGTGGTCAAGATCGTCGGACTGACGGTGTCAGTGCTCGGGGTGTTCATCGGCGGGCTGCTGGTCGCCAAATGGGGGCTGCTGCGATCGCTCGTGGCGGGAAGCGTCCTCATGATGTTTTCCAGCTCCGGGTTCGCGGTGCTCGCCGGAACTCACACTCCGACGCTGGTCGGGCTGGGCTTCGCCAACGGGCTCGACAATCTGGCCATCGCCATCCAGGGCACTGTATTCATCGCGTACCTCTCGAGCCTCACCAGCCAGAAGTACACGGCGACCCAGTACGCGCTCTTCTCGTCGTTGTTCGCGCTGACGGGCAAGACGGTGGAAGGATTCTCGGGGTTCGTGTCGCACTCGATCGGCTATTCGCTCTTTTTCGTCTACACGGCGGCGCTCAGCATCCCCGGTCTCCTGCTCCTTTTCTGGCTGTGGCACCGCGGCAGCGCCGGAGCGGACCAGGGGGCGCCGGCACTCGCGGACGCCGGCGGGAACGCCCACGCCCGTGGAGGTTGAGCTCGACCTCGAGCGGGTCCTCTGCCGCCTCGCGGACCTCGAGGAGCTCGGCTCGCGCGCATTCACCGTCGGCGCAGGCGACTGGCCCCTGCGCGGCTTCGTGGTGCGGTGCGGCAACACCGTCCGCGGCTACATCAACCGGTGCCCCCACGCCGGGCACCCGCTCAATCTTCGGCCGAACCGCTTCCTCACGCCGGACCGGGCGCTGATTCTCTGCTCCTCGCACGGGGCCCTGTTCGACAAGGACGGCGGTCATTGCCTCGCGGGCCCCTGCCCCGGAGCGCGGCTGCGGGCCGTGCCGCTCGAAGTCATCGGGGATGTGGTGCTGATCGCGGCGGACGCGGATCTCGCAGCGCTGGCGGCCGAGGGCTAGGCGCGCTCAGTCGAATTCGAAGAGATCGATGCCGTCGAGCGGGCTCGCGCGCAGGCTCGGATCCTCGTCGATGTTGTCGGACCCGCGGCCTTCCTCGTCGCCGCCTTCCACGTCCACCGAGCCGCTCCAGTCCTCGGGCGCCTCGGCGGCCTCGAGCGCACCGTCCTCCCACTGCGTCTCCCAGTCCTCGCGGTCCATCTCCTCGACCGTGCCGTCGAAGTACTGGATATCTATCGTGCCCTCGTCGTCGTCTATCGCGACGACCTCGAACAGCTCGCCGCCGCTCAAGCGATACCAGTCACCGATGCCGGGTTGAGGAGCCGCCATGTGAACCTCCAGAAGGCCCGATCCCGAGGGTTCGGATCGGCGCGTCCGTGGGTGAACGCATCACACCGCTCGTCGGGTCCCGGAGCTGTTATCCTCCGGGCGCCGCGCGGGGGGACGGCTTGCGATGGTGCGCCTCGCTAGAGCGGCTTTCAAGCAGCGGGTGACGTTCCGCGGGGATCCATGCTCGAGCAGCCGTTGAAATTCTTCGTCGTCTTCTTCGTCGTGGTCGAGCCGATCTCGCTCATCCCCCTCTT
>DASZYK010000448.1:0-8148 GCA_035545455.1 Steroidobacteraceae bacterium | reverse complement strand
ATGGCAAGATCGGGGCGATGACCCTGCTCGCCGAGCTCGTCAGCACATCCGCGCGCGTGGCCGCCGCGTCCTCGCGGCTCGCGAAGACACGGGAGATCGCCGGCCTGCTGCGGCGGGTGGACCGGAGCGAGACCGGCGCCGCGGTCAGCTACCTCGCGGGGGAGCTGCCGCAGGGCCGTGTCGGCGTTGGGTACGCGGCGCTCCACGCCGCTGCCGCTGCAGCGACGGCCCCACCCGAAGCGCCGCATTTGTCCATCACGCGGACCGACCGGCTCATCGGCGAGCTGGCTGACATTCGCGGCGGCGGCTCGGGGGATCGCAGGCGCGCGGCGCTGCTCGATCTGCTGTCGCAGGCCACTGCCGAAGAGCGCGGTTTCCTCCTGCAGCTCCTGGCCGGTGAGCTTCGCCAGGGGGCCCTGAGCGGCGTGATGATCGAGGCGATTGCCGCTGCCTCGGACGTTCCTGTCGCTCAGGTAAGGCGCGCGGCGATGTACGCAAAGAGCCTCGGTGCCGTCGCTCTCACAGCGATCGCCGAAGGCACCCGCGGGCTCGCGCGCTTCCAGCTCGAGATCTTCTCGCCCGTTGCGCCCATGCTCGCCCAGACGGCTGCGGACGTGAGCGAAGCGCTCACCGATCTCGGCGGGGGCGAGATCGCCCTGGAATGGAAGCTCGACGGTGCGCGCGTCCAGGCGCACAAGCGAGGTGAGCAGGTGCGCCTCTACACTCGAACGCTGAACGAGGTCACCGACGCCCTGCCGGAGATCGTCTCCGCCGTGCGCGCCTTGCCCGCCGAGTCCCTCGTGTTGGACGGCGAGGCGATCGCCTACGATCCGGCCGGAAGGCCGCATCCGTTCCAGGTCACGATGCGGCGCTTCGGCCGCCGGCTGGAGGTCGCGAGGCTGGCCACGGAGCTGCCCGTCCGCGCGTTCTTCTTCGACTGCCTGCGGGTCGATGGAACCAGTCTGGTCGAGCGGCCGCTGCGCGAGCGATTCGAGGCGCTGGCGGCGGTGGCTCCCGAATCCCTGCGGGTGCCGCGGATGGTCACCGCCCAGGCGGCCGAGGCCCGGGCCTTCTACGCGGCCGCGCTCGGGGCCGGACACGAAGGAGTGATGGCAAAGGCGCTCGATTCACCCTATGAGGCGGGAAACAGGGGAGCGAGCTGGCTGAAGATCAAGCGCGCCCACACGCTCGATCTCGTCGTTCTGGCTGCCGAATGGGGACACGGGCGCCGCACGGGGAAGCTGTCGAATCTGCATCTCGGTGCGCTCGACCGCGCGACGGGTGAGTACGTGATGCTGGGGAAGACCTTCAAGGGACTGACCGACGCGATGCTGACCTGGCAGACGGGGCAACTGCTGGCCCTGGAGACGCATCGTGACAGGTGGACGGTGTATGTGCGACCGGAGCTGGTCGCCGAGATCGCTTTCAGTGATCTGCAGGCCAGCAGCCGCTATTCCGGCGGGGTGGCGCTGCGGCTTGCGCGCGTGAAGCGCTACAGGGACGATAAACGCGCGGAGGACGCGGACGACATGGAAGCCGTGCGGCGTATTTTTTCGGCCCAGCGGGGAGCGGAGCGCGCGGTAAACACGTGAGCGCGCCAGCCCGAAGGGCGTCGGCGTCAAAGGTCGATCGTCTCTTCACGGCGGCGCTCAATCGCCTTCGCAACCGCCTCTGCCCGTGTGCCCGCGCCCAGCTTGCGGAAAACCGACTCGACGTGGAATTTCACGGTATGCAGGGAGATCCCGAGACGGCGTGCGATCGCCTTGTTCGTCAGGCCATCGGCAATCGCGTCCAGGACCTGCGCCTCGCGCGGCGTCAGCAGGGGTCGTGCTTCCGCTTCGTGGATGATGCTGAAAGCCGGGCTGAGTGCCACGCGCGATCTGACGATCAGGCCGCGAGCCACGGCGCGCAGCGCCGCATCGAGCGCCGCCGGCTCGATGTTGGAGGGCAGAAGCCCTTCCGCATCGGGATCCGTGCCGCCCAGCACGACTCTGGGAAATCGGCCCCGTTCCGCTTGATCCGCGTCTGCGAGGACGACGTCCGGCTCCTCGTCGCCTCGCGCCACGGCATGACCCAGCGACTGCAGCAACTGCGCCAGCATGGCGATCCGTCCCTCACCGCGAGCCGCGATCGACACGCGCAGTCCCTCTGCGTGCGGCCGAGCGGCGGGTTTCGTCATGACTCGGGCCGCTCCGTTATCGCGGCTTCGACGGTAACGATGGCGCCGCCGCGAATGAGGCGCAGCGGAACCGATTTGCCGACGCTGTCGCCGCCGAGATGCGCAAGCACCGCGCGCAGCCGTCGTGCCGGGGTCCCGTCGACGGAGAGGATGATATCGCCGGGCACGATGCCGGCCTGATGCGCCGGCCCTCCCGGGCTGAGCGACATCACCATGAGTCCGGCCGCCTCCCCCGCCGTATCCCGGAGCTCGTCGGGAACGGCCACCGGGCGCAGGGCGGCCCCCAGCCAGCCTCGCGGCACGTGGCCGCTCGCCAGCAGGGAAGGCGCGATCCGCTCCACCGTTGCAGCGGGAATCACCAGGATCTGGCCGCGCGGACCGAAGGTCGTCATGCCCAGCCAGCCTCCCGCCATGTCGAACGCGGGTCCCCCCTCCTCGCTGGCCGCGAGCCGCATATCGAGCTGAATCCGTGCCTCGATCCGCCCGCCGCGCATGCTGTGCCATTCCGGACCGACGGCATTCACGATCCCGAGCCTGGCGCTCGGACGACCGCCGCCATCGGACCCTGACGCCACGACCAGCGCACCGACCCGGGCGCTCGAGCCCGACAGCGATGGCGCGCGGACCGGCTTCTCGAGCCGGATGACGGCCAGGTTGGTGGCGGCATCCCTTCCAACAGGCTTTGCCGCGATGTATGCGCCATCGGGAAGGATGGCCTCGAGCACATCGCGCGCAGGCAATGACTGCTCCGAGGTGACCAGCACATCTTCCCGCCACGCGATCGCGCCGAGATGCACGCCCTCCGCCAGCCTGATCGCGACGGAGCTGCCGCGAGCGGCGGCGAACCGGCTCACCAACATGTCCGAGAGCGCGCTGAGAGGATCGGGTTGCTGGACCATGAGAATCTCCGCTTCAGGATAGCGGGAAGTCTGCGCGGCGCCAGCCCGCCGCGGTACCGGCCGGACGACCGGGGATCCCCCGGTCAATCGGCCGGGTGGAAAGCGCGGGGTCGGCGCCCATCCTGAAGTCATGATCGAAGGCCACGCCGTCGAGCCGGAGCTCGATCCCTACTCGCGACTCGTCTCGCAGAGCGTGGAGCGCGTCGGCCCGGCCGTCGCCGGCATCGAGGCACGCTCGGCGAGCGGCCGCGTGCTGGGTACCGGATCAGGAGTGGTATACACGCCGGACGGCTATCTCCTCACGAACAGCCACGTCGCGCACCGCGCGGAGAGCGCGGTGGTATCGCTGCCGGACGGGCGCATGTGCGCCGCGGTGCGCGTGGGCGATGATCCGGCGACCGACTTGGCGGTGCTGCGGCTGAGCGGCAGCGGGTTTCCTCACGCCGACTTCGGCAGCTCCGCGGGACTGCGTGTCGGCCAGCTGGTGATCGCCGTGGGCAATCCGCTCGGCTACCAAGCGACCGTGACGGCCGGGATCGTCAGCGCGCTCGGGCGCACGCTGCGCACGGCCTCGGGACGATTGGTTGAAAGCGTCATTCAGACGGACGCGCCCCTCAACCCCGGCAATTCCGGGGGCCCGCTCGCCGACACGTCGGGGCGGGTGATCGGCATCAATACCGCCGTGGCGGGCGGGGCTCAGGGGATCTGCTTCGCCATCGGCATCGACACTGCCGTCGAGGTCGCCTACCAGTTGATGCGCCACGGACGCGTGCTGCGCAGTCGTCTGAAGCTCGCGGGCCAGACCATCACGCTCGATCGGCGAATCCTGCGAGCGCTCGAGCGGACGGAGCCCGGGGCGGTGATGGTTTCGGAGGTTCTGCCGGACGGTCCCGCGCAACGAGCGGGACTCGAGCAGGGCGACATCCTGCTGGAGCTCGACGGCGAGCCGATCACCGGGGTCGATCGCCTGCATCGCTGGCTGACAGCGGAGCGCGCGGGACGCGGGGTCGGGATCCGCCTGCTGCGCCGCGGCGCGCCGCGACTCTTGACGGCGGTTCCGGAAGCGGACTGATCCGGCGTTCCGATCTGGATCCAGGAAATCGCGACGCGCCGCTAGCGAAAATCTCTAGGCGCGCGTCGAATTGTCTCGCCGCCGATACAGGCGCCCCGGGAGCCGGCCGGCCGATGGAACCCTGGAGCCAGCCGCGCAATAATCCGCCGTCACTCAGCTCACTCCGGTTCGAGATGAAACAACAACAAGGCCTCCACCTGAAATCCGCGGGCAGGACGGGCCGGGCCCCGGGACTCGGATCCGCTGCCGCGCTCTCGATACTCTGTGCCGCGGCCGCGCTCCGCGCGAGCCCCGCGCACGCCGCCGAAGTGCCCCCGCTGGCGGACATCGTGATCACGGCCACGCGCGTGCAGATGCCCGCCTTCGATGTGCCGGCGTCGATCAGCGACGTCCCCGTGGCGGAGCTGCGCCAGGACTCGCTCGGAATCAACCTCGCCGACGACATCGGCTTCGTGCCGGGCCTGCTGGCACGCAATCGCAACAACTACGCCCAGGATCAGCAGATCTCCATCCGCGGCATCGGCGCGAACTCCACTTTCGGCGTCAGAGGCGTGCGCATCTATCAGGACGGAATACCGCAGACCGGGCCCGACGGCCAGGGGCAGGTCTCGCAGTTCAATCTCGGCTCCGCGCAGCGGGTCGAAGTGCTTCGCGGACCCTTCTCTGCGCTCTACGGCAATTCCTCGGGAGGCGTCATCCAGATATTCACCGCGGATGGCACAGCGCCGGGAGAGGTGCGGGCCGACGCCGGATACGGCAGCTTCGGCACGTTCCGCGCAGGCGTCGATGCCAGCGATGCCGCAGGGCCCCTCGCATACAACGTGGACTTCACGCACTTCTCGTTCGATGGCTACCGGCCGCACCAGAGCGCCCGCAGCGAGTCGTTCAACGGGAAGGTCGATTACAGCTTCGGCTCCCGCAGCAGGCTGAGCTTCATCGCGAATGTCCTCTCGCGGCCGGACGCGAACGATCCGCAGGGCCTCACCGCGGCGGAGTTCGCCGCCGGGCCCGACGTGACCGATCCGGCGTCTCTGAATTTCAACACCCGCAAGAGCCTGCAGCAGCAGGAGGGTGGACTCGTCCTGCACCTGGGTCTCACCGACCGGCAGTCCATCCGGCTGATGGGTTACTACGGACATCGCTCGGTGCTGCAGTTCCTCTCGATACCGGTCGGCGCGCAGAAGGCGCCGACCAGCTCGGGCGGAGTCATCGATCTCGACCGTGAGTTCGGCGGCGGCGATGCCCGCTGGACCTGGCAGGGTCCGCTCGCGGGCCGGCCCCTCTCCTGGGTGGTGGGCGTGAGCTACGACACCCAGAACGAGCTGCGCCGCGGCTACGACAACTTCATCGGCAGCACCCTCGGCGTCCTTGGCGCGCAGCGGCGGAACGAGAACGACATCGCGCGCAACATCGACGAGTACACGCAGGCGAGCTGGGAATTCGTGCCGCGGTGGACTCTCACGGCCGGAATCCGTCACAGCGAAGTCCGCTTCCTGTCGGAGGATCACTACATCACCCCCACCAACGGAGACGACAGCGGCGGGGTCACGTACACGGCGAGCTCCCCCGTGGCGGGACTGCTCTTCGCCGCGCGCCCGTGGCTGCATCTTTATGCCTCGTATGGCCAGGGCTTCCAGACACCGATCGCCGCGGAGCTCGCCTACCGGCCCACCGGCGGCGCAGGGCTCAATTTCGGCCTGCGCCCGGCGCGCAGCGTCAACAGCGAGATCGGCGCGAAGTTCCGGATGAGCCGGAACCTGACGGCCGGACTCGCCGCGTTCAACACGCTGACGCGCGACGAGATCGTGGTCGCCACGAACGCCGGCGGCCGCTCGACCTATCAGAATGCGGGCCGCACGCGCCGCAGCGGTGCGGAAGCCTCCCTGGATTATCGTTTCGCGGGCGGCTTTCGCGCTCAGATCGCCTACACCTATGTCGATGCGATCTACGTCGATGCCTATCTGACGTGCGCCGGCACGCCGTGCAGGATTCCGAACCAGACGATCGCATCGGGCAACCGCCTGCCCGGCGTGCCGCACAACGATGCTTATGCCAGGCTGCAATGGGGGGAGGCAACGGGCTGGCGGGCGAGCCTCTCGGGCCAGTACATCAGCGCGATTCCCGTGAATGATGCCAATTCGGAGTATGCGGCGGCCTATCCCGTGTTCAACGCCAGCGGCGGCTACGCGCGGGACTTCGGCTCGACCCGGCTCAGCGTCTTCCTGCGCCTCAACAATCTGCTGGATCGCCGCTATGCGGGCTCGGTGATCGCGGATGACGGCAACGGCCGCTACTTCGAGCCGGCGCCGGGCTTCAACGTGTTCGCGGGCGTCACGGCCGCGTTCCGCTGAGCGTCCGTCCGGCCCGAGGCCTCCGGGCGAGCCTCGCGAGCGGGCGCGCCGCCAACCTGCACCGCGAGCATCGAGATGGAGCCGCCCTCTATCCCCTCCACCGGGAACGAGATCGTCTCTCCCGGCTCGGCCGCCCCGAGGACGTAGAGAAGCGGCAGGAAGTGCTCCGGCGTGGGCACGCTGAGGAGCGCATCCGCGCCCAGACTCTCGTACTGCACGAGCTGCGGCCAGCGGCCCGTCAGGATCAGCTCCCTCGCCTGCTTCTCGAAGCGGACGGCCCAGTCATACGGCTGCGGCGTATCCCGTCCCCATGCGTAAGCGCGGAGGTTGTGCACGAGGTTGCCGCTGCCGACGATCCAGACACCGCGGCGGCGAAGATGCCGCAGCCGCCGGCCGAGATCGAAGTGAAAGCCGGCAGGCTGCGTCTCGTCCATGCTGAGCTGCAGGACTGGAACGTCGGCGCGCGGATACACGTGCCGCAGCACCGACCAGGTGCCGTGATCGAGTCCCCACGAGTCATCGAGCGCGACCGGCACGGGATGCAGCAGCTCGCCGACCTCCCGGGCGAGCTGCGGATCGCCGGGCGCGGGATACTGGACCTGGTAGAGCTCGCGCGGGAAGCCACCGAAGTCGTGGATGGTCCGCGGCGCGGCCGCCGACGTCACGGCCGTTCGGGGCACGAGCCAATGGGCCGAGATCACGAGCACCGCGCGCGCAGCCGGCAGACGCTCGCCGATCCGGCTCCACGCCTCCGTGTACGCGTTGCGCTGCAGCGCGTTCATCGGGCTTCCGTGCCCGAAAAAAGTGACCGGCAGAGGTGCGCTCATCGTGGTCGAGTCAGGAAAGCTTTCTAGCACAACCCGCTCCGGGGAGCCATGGTGCCGTGACCTCGGGCGAGGACGCGGAACGCAGGGGCGGCCCGGGCAGTTATGGTGGGGTGACGGCTCGGCCAGGCGCGACCTTTCAGGCACTCTTCGGCGGCCGCGACCTCGCGGATTGGATCCGCCGGGGCGGCAGGCCGGCCCGCGCGCCGCCCGGGTACGGGCTGCGGTTGCGCTGGCACGCGCACTGGTTCGAGCTGAACTGGCGTGCGCAGCTCGCGCGCATGCCCCACGGCGAGCCGCCCACGGACCCGCTGTTCATCGTCGGTCTCTGGCGCTCCGGGACGACCGTCCTGCACGAGCTGGTGAACGCCTGCGGCGGTTGGACCACTCCGCAGACCTGGCAGTGCTTCAGTCCCTCGACCTGCTTCCTGACGGGGGCGCCCGCGCGCGCCGCGGCCGTGAAGCGTCCGATGGATCAGGGTCTCATCGCCACGGAAGGACCGCAGGAAGACGAGTTCGCTCTCCTCCTCCTCGGCGGCCGGTCGATCTACCGTGGACTCATCGATCCGAGGCGCCTGCTGGAATGCGGCGCCGCGTCCTGGTCGGGCCCCGGCAGCGATGATCTCGGGCGGTGGCAGCATTTCGTGGGAGGAGTCGCGGGCGGCGGCAACGGACGGCTGTTGCTGAAATCGCCCGGCCACACCTTCCGCATCCCGACGCTGCGCACGCTTTTCCCGCGAGCCCGCTTCATCTGGATCGGCCGGCATCCGGGCGAAATGCTGGCATCGAACGCGAGGATGTGGAGCGCGATGACGAGCGTGTA
>DASZYK010000447.1:0-4533 GCA_035545455.1 Steroidobacteraceae bacterium | reverse complement strand
TTGCCGCTGCCGAGCGTTCCCATCTCGTCCCGCTGCCGCTCCTTGGCGCGTGCGGAGACCTCGCCGGCCTCCGCGCCCTGCATCCGGCCGCGCTCCTCGACGCGCTCGAGATCCTCGGCCGTGCCCCAGCCATTGTCGACGGCCCATGCGGCGCCCCCGGCGAGCATCGCGTCCATTTCCGGGAGTTGGAGATGGACCCGTCCGGTGCTGCCGAGGCCGACGGGAATGCGGTGATAGAGGGCGTTCGCCAGCTCCTTCTGCACGCCGACTATGTCGGCGCGCTTCAACGCCGTATGCAGACAGCGCACGCCGCACGAGATATCGAAACCGACACCTCCCCCCGAGACGACTCCACCCTCGTCAGGATCGAACGCGGCGACGCCCCCGATCGGAAACCCATATCCCCAGTGGGCATCCGGCATCGCGTAGCTCGCCCCGACGATGCCGGGCAGCTTCGCGACGTTGACCGCCTGCTCGTAGACCTTCGCATCCATGGCGCGGACGAGCGCTTCGCTGCCGAAGATGACGGCGGGCACGCGCATGTCTCCTTTCGGGGGGATCTCCCACTCGCAGTCGGCCCGCCGCGTCAGGAGCTGAAGGTCCACCGCTCAAGCCAGAACCAGCACGTCGGTCGGCGCGTGATAGGCGATGCGAAAACCCACGCCTCCGATGGGACTGCGCAGATCGCCCAGGGCTTCCGGCCCTCTCTGTCCGACCACGACGATGTCAGGCGAGATCCGCTCGATTTCGGCGAGTATGGCCGTGACCGGCTCGCCGCGCACCGCCCGCAGGTGCAGCTTCGCCTCCCCTTCCGCGGCGCGGGCCAGCTCGCGGGCGATGGAGCCCGCGGATTCCTCGGACAGGCGGATCCGCTGTTCCAGGACGGACTGCTCGATTCCCGCGAGCCGCATTCGCTCGATGTAGGGAACGTCGTACGCATGAACGATGTGGCAGTCGCCTGCACGTATGAGGCCGCTGCCCCACAGGACGGCCCGCCGTGCAAGGGGACTTTCCACATCGACGGCGACCAGAGACGACGAGTAGGCCGTGTCGGCCCCGCGCCGGACGAGCAGCAATGGAGCCTGGAAACGGCCGAGGAGCTTGAGTGCGGTCCCGCCGAGCCACGGAGCCGGGGTCGTCCCTTCGTGCTCGCCGCGCGCGCCTATCACGACGAGATGCGGCTCGAGCTCGTTGGCGATGGCCGTGATCACGCTGCTGGCCTTGCCGAGACGCGAGTCGCATCGGGCGTGGATGCGGAACCTCGACTCGAGCTCGGCGAGCGTGGACCGCATGGGGACGTCCGAGCAGCGCGCCACGTCCTGATAGCTGTCGGGCACCGCCGGCCGCCAGCGCGAGAAGAGGTTCCAGTCCGGCCGCACGTGTGTCAGGAAGAGATTGGCGTCCCATTGCTGCGCGAGCTGTCCGGCTCTCATCACCGCCCGCTGGCCGGCGGGTGAGAAATCGGTAGCCGCCAGAATGCGCTTGAGAACCGGCATCGCTCGCATCTCCACGGGTCAACCGCATCGAGGCTAGCGTCGCACTCCCGCTGCAACCAGTGCGGCTAATACCTAATCCGCTTCGGCAACCAGTCATGCTCCCCAGTCGAGCGCCAGCGTTTCGTCGGCCTGACGTCTGACACGCCCGCCCCACCGCCGGCACTCACGATCCAGCGTGCCGGCGAGCCACTGAAGAGCGTCGGCGGGGCCGTGCTCGATCCGGAACCGGCGGATTCGCATCGGCACCAGGGTCAGCTCGAGGAGATCACCGTTCGCGCCATCGAGCCCGGGGAAGTACATGAGTACGAGCTCGGGATGGAACGACTCGTATCCGCCGATGCCCTCGTAGTCGTTCAGGAAGTCGCCGCAGCCGTAAAGGATCAGCTTGCGGCGGTAGACCTCCATTCCCTTCGGGTGGTGCGAGGAGTGCCCGTGCACCACATCGACACTGCCGCAGTCGAGCAGCCGGTGTGCGAACTCACGCTCCTCGCGCGAGACTCCGTATCCCCAATTCCCTCCCCAATGGATCGAGGCGATGACGATGTCAGCCGGACGCCGCTCGGCGGCGATCCGCTCGCCGATCCGCTCCGCGTTTCGCCGTGACAGGCTCTCCAGCCAGTTGATCCCCGGTGACTCGGCGGTCGCCCGCCACTCCCGGGGCGCGCCGCTGCTGGAAACCGCAAACCCGTAGACGAGGATGCGTCCTCCGGCCCCGGTCTTGATGATGGCTGGCGATGCGGCAGAGCGGTCATCAGGGCCGGCACCCGCCGTGCCGATGCTCTCGCCGTGCAGCACGGACAGCGTCTCCTCGAGCCCTGCGCGGCCCCAATCGAGGACGTGATTGTTGGCGAGTACACAACAATCGATGGCCGCCGCGCTCAGGCAGCGCACGTTGGCGGGATGCATGCGATAGTGAATGCCCTTGTCGGGACAGGCGGCGCCACTAGTCGTAACCGCGGTCTCCAGGTTCACGATGCGGCCGCAGGGCTGCATCCGCTGCAGAACCGGGAGCGCATCACCCCAGACATAGTCGTAGCCGACCGGCCGCGGTATCCGGCCGGATGCCCGCTCCGCCAGCTCGAGGTACTCCAGCGCCGAGCCGACTGCCGGCTCGAACAGACGCGGCTCGCCCGGTGAGGGAAGAATCTGATCGATGCCCCGTCCCGTCATCACGTCGCCGCAGAGGAAGAGGATCATGACGTCGCGCTCACGCGCCACGTCGGGCTGCGCCATCCGGTGAGGATTGCAGCGTCAGACGTCCACCACTGTCTGTGCCAACCATTCTCCATGCTCATACGTCACGAGAAGCGCCGTATAGGTCGCGCCCTTCACCTCCACCGCCGGATGATGGCGGGCACGGTCCACGGTCTCTCCCCATGCCGCGCCCTGCAGGCGCTTGCCGTCGATATGCGCCGAAAAGCGGGAAAACAGCATCTTGCGCGCGGCCATCTCGTAGACGATCCGGTTCAACCAGTCGGCCAGCAGCAGCTCGTCGTCGGCGGCCTCGCATTCAATCTCGACCCGCACGTGTGCATTGACGACGCCGGGGTCCGTCACCACTGCCGTCATCGCAAGCGCAGCCTGCTCGAACGCTTCGGCTTTCGTCGAGCCGAACCCTCTCACCCCGACGTCAGCTTCGTGCGCGAAGTGCTCCCAGCGCGCGGGCATGGATGATCTCGCGGAAAACCCTGAAATGGGATGGTAGATCGCCGACCTCGCTTGCGGCTGTCCGTACAAATGTCGATGACGCGGCGCCCGGAAAGCGCTATTTGATACGGCATGGTCGTGCGCCCGAGAATCTTCCTCAACCGCGCCGAGGCGGGCATCGCCTTGGCGAGGGAGCTGCAGACACGGCTGCTGCCGGCTCCCGTACTCGTCCTCGGCCTTCCAAGGGGGGGCGTCGCGGTCGCCTACGAGGTCGCCCGGGTGCTGCAGGCGCCGCTCGATGTCATGCTGGTGCGCAAGATCGGCCTGCCGGAGCAGCCGGAGCTCGCCATCGGTGCCATCGCCTCGGGCGGCATCGTCGTACACGAGGCCAGCATCGAGAAGCAGTTCCCCGGCCTCGCCCAGGTGTTCGAAAAGGTGGCCAGAGAGCAGCAGCGGGAGCTGGAGCGGCGCGAGCGGGTCTACCGCCACGGTCTGCCCCCGCTCGAGCTCGCAGGGAAGACGGCAGTCCTGGTCGATGACGGGCTGGCCACCGGATCCACGATGCTGGCGGCCGTCCGTGCCGCCCGCAAGGCGAGCGCCGGCACCATCATCGCAGCGGCGCCGGTTGCCTCCCCTCAGGCCGCGGCGCTCGTTGGGGCGGAGACGGACGCCACCGTGATACTGGAGACGCCCCCGGCGCTCTTCGCGATCGGTGAATGGTACCAACAGTTCGACCAGCTCGATGACGCCGAGGTGTGCCGCCTGCTGAAGCGCAGCCGTGGCGCCGGGCAGCCGCCGGACGAGCCCTGAGGTGGAGCATCTCGAGCAGCTCGCGCGCGAATGGTACGAATACCAGGGCTATTTCGTGCGCCAGGACTTCTGGGTCGGGCTGGAATCCGACGGCAGCTACGAATGCGAGCTCGACGTGGTGGCGTTCCATCCCCTCCATCGCCACATCGTGCAGATCGAGCCGGGCTTCGACCTCCTGCCCGCGGAGGAGAAGGAGCGGCACTTCAGGGTCAAGTTCGATGCCGGCAGGAAGTATCTGCACCGCATGTTCGGACCTCCTGCCGGGCTGCACGTCGAGCAGATCGCGCTCGTCGCGGTCCGCAGCTGCGGCGAGCGGCGCACCATCGGCGGCGGGCGGGTGCTGCTCGTCTCGGAGCTCGTCACGGAGATTCTGCGGCGGCTCGCGCCGCTCGATCCCTGCAGCGCGCCCATTCCCGAGCAGTGGCCCCTGATCCGGACGCTCCAGTGGGCCGCCGGCTCCCATGCGGCGCCTCTGTCCGAGAGCGCCATCCGATAGGTAGTTTCGCGGATCGACTTCGCACCCCGCTGACCGACAATCGCTCGGCCGGGTACGATGTCATGACACAACACTTCATCCGCA
>DASZYK010000446.1:0-3023 GCA_035545455.1 Steroidobacteraceae bacterium | reverse complement strand
TGCCGCTTCAGCGCCGCACGGAATCCGCCGGTCTCCTTGGGCAGGCGGTTGGCCTGCATGTAGACCTTGCCGCCGCGCATGCGGATCCTGAACTGATGCACCAGGCCGCAATCGCAGCAGGCGATCTTGCAGCGGCGGTTGGAGCGCCCCTCGTGGAACAGCCACCATTGGCCGTCCTCGACCTGTTCGTATCGGCTGGATTTCATCCTCCGGCTCCCTCCATCTCGTTGCAGCGCCTGCGCTTCGGCGCCTTCGGCAGGAAGGTCGGCGACGACCCGCGCACCGCATGCCAGAGCCAGGCCGCAAGGATGCGGTTGGCGGCGGTCACGGTATCGTCGCCGTAGATATCCCGGGCATGCCGCTGCGCCTCGCGGACGAGCTGATTGATCTCGCTGGCGAGCACGCACGGCATGCGGAACCTCGCAGGTTGGCGTTTCATGCGGCGCTTCCCAGCCGGAGCTAGGTGGCGCGCACCTCGTCGGCCGCAGTCGGCCTGCGCTGCTCCAGCCGCAGATGTGGCGGGATCCGCTCCGGCGGAAGGAAGACGCGTGCGCGGTGCTCGGCGCACCAGCTACCGCCCCCAACCGTCTCGGCGCCGCACCAATGCACGTCGTCGAGCGGAAAGCGGCAGCGCCCGTCGTTCTCAATCAGCTCTGCGAAGCCGATCATGGAAGAACCTGTGCGGCGGATTTCCGGATTAGCCCGCTATCGCCGGCGCGGCATGTCTCGCGGGAACGAGACAGGGAGGGGGCGCGCCGCGGTGCCCCGGGCCTCTCAGCCCATCCGGAATGAAGACGCCGCCGCTCGCCTGGGGGAGTGGGCACCGTGCAAGCCTCATGGATGTCGGTGGGTAGAAGCGCGGCTGGCGGGCCTGTTCTCCCGGAGCCGTGATAGGGAGAATAGTAGGTTTATACCTATCCGTCAAGCAGCATCTGCCTACTATCCGACTCGATTTCCAGGTGCTAGGTTCGCTGCGATGGCGAAGAAGGTCATGGTGCAGCGGCCGCTCGACGGACCGCGCCGGCTGGTGGCCGAGAGGATCGCGGAGCTTGGCCTCGACATGGCCAATCTCTCGCGTGAGCTCGGCCACAATCACGCCTATCTGCAGCAATACGTGCGCTACGCGATCCCCGCCCAGTTGAAGGAGGACGACCGCCATCGACTGGCCGCCCTGCTCCGCGTCGATCAGCGCGCGCTGAAACCTGGCGGAAGCGTGGACCTCACCGGCTTCGGCGAATCATCCGGCGACGAAATCGCGCCGCTGGACGCCCACGCGCCGGGCGAGGTGCGCGCCGCGCCACAGGTGCGCTTCGGCGGCGCGCAGCTCCGGCCGGAGAACGTGCCGGTGAGAGGCGTGGTGCGCGGCGGACAGGGCGGCTCGTTCGAGCTCAATATCGGCGACCCGATCGAATATGTGCGCCGCCCGCTCTCGCTGATTGGCAAGGGCGAGATCTACGCGTTGCACGTGGAGAGCGACTCCATGGCACCGCGCTACGAGCCGGGCGAGATCATCCTGGTCTGGGCGCAGCGCCCCGCCCTCATCGGCCGCGACGTGGTGGTGCAGCTCCGGCCTTCGCATGACGGCGAGAATCCGCGCGCCTACTTGAAGCGCCTGATGAAGCGCAACGACAAGGACCTGGTCCTGGAGCAGTTCAATCCCAGGAAGACCATGTCACTGAAGATGAAGGACGTGATCAGCGTCCACATGGTCCTCACCCGGGACGAGATGCTCTAGGCTCCGGGCCGCCGGCCGCCAGACGGCTTCCTGCCGGCGCCGTCAGCCGCCGACTCGATCCCGGGGCCGGGCTTGAGCCCGATGATCTCCTGCGGCCTTGACTTTTCATAGGTATTTCCCTATCATCGGCCATGTCCATAGGGAGGCCGCCGATGCCCGACGCCATCGCCCTGCGCAACGAGATCGAGCGGCGCTATGACGGCGAGATCCCGCCCGAGGCATTGGCCGCCATCGCCGCGGCCGAGCAGGCGGAGCGCGAGGCGCGGCTGACCGCCCGTCTCTCCCCGGAGGCCCGCCTGCGTTTCCTGGCCGCCAAGGAGTTCCGGCTCGCCAAGGGCTGCTTCCGGACCCTGGCGCGGCTCACCCGCCAGGGCACGATCCGCCCCACCGAGCGCCCGGCACCCGGCGAATGGAAGAACACGTTCCAGCAGCTGCGCGAGAATGCGCGCCTGCGTGCCTGCCCGCATCTCGAGGCCTTCGCCGCGCTCCGCCACCAGGAGCGCCGCGCGGCCTAGCGGCCAGCCCGGCTTGCGACGGTGTTCCGGGCACGCAGCCAGCCCGCACCGGCCAGCGTCAGCAATGCCGTCAGCAGCATCGGCACGCTGCCCGGGATCGGCGCCGTCGCGAGCAGCGCGTTTCGCGCGACAGCGGCGGACGGAGGCGAGCTCAGCGCGATGCGGTACGTCTCGAAGGAATCGTTGATGCCATTCTGCGAGTACCCGAAGAATCCGCCGCTCGGCGTCGGCTGGAGGAACAGCGACAGCGAGAAGTCGTTGGCGCCCCAGACATACTGGTTGGCATGCCCGTTGCCGCCGAGGATGAACCAGCTCTGCGACGGGTCGTAGCTGAACACGATCGGCCCGGTCACGGCGATATTGATGCCGCGGAACGTGAGCCCGCTCGACTGGTCGGTGTATTTCTTCGCGGTGTCCAGCGTGAAGGTGAAGGAGCCACTGACCGGATTCTTCGGCGCCGCATGCCCGGTCTGGCTGGAGAATCCGCTCGCGACGAAGTTCAGTGTGCGGGTAATCGTGGCCGCTTCCGCAGCCGTCGCGGCGGCCTGGCCGGCGAGCGCCAGGGCCAATACCGCTGCCATCCCGACGATGCGCATGGGTCTCTCCCGAAAAACCCCGCTGCTGATCTGCAACTGAGGCAGACAACCCCAACGTGCGATGTGGGTTCCGTTGCATTTCCTTGACGCCGGGAGGGGAATAGACGGGCCGTCACATGTTCCGGCTGTCATTCCACACCGCGCTCCGTTTAGATATTGCTTCGCATTATCAGGGAG
>DASZYK010000445.1:0-3683 GCA_035545455.1 Steroidobacteraceae bacterium | reverse complement strand
CTGCACCAGGTGCTCGGGCGCGCGGCACGACCAGCCGATCATCGGCCTGGTCATCATGCGTCATCTGAAACCGCAGAACGGCGAGTATGTCGGCGGTGACATCCTCGATCCCAACACGGGCCGCGTGTACGGCTGCTCGCTTCGGCTGACGGACGGCGGTCACCACCTCATCATGCGCGGCTACCTCGGGATCTCCCTCCTCGGGCGATCTCAGACGTGGCAGAGGGTGGACGGCAGCCCGCAGTAGGTCGCCGTCCCCGGTCCCCGCGGGGGTAACGGACGCTCAGCGCGCGCCGGCCGCCTTCTTCAACACCGCCGCCTTGGAGCCGATGACGCCCATCAGGCTGTCCCAGGAGCTGACGAACGCGCTGGCGCCATCGCGCTGCAGCTTCTCGGCGAGCGCCGCGAGGTCCACTCCCGCCCGCGTGAACTCCGCCAGCACCGCCTCGCTGTCACCGCCGTCGGCGCGGATCGGATCGCCCACCTTGCCGTGGTCGGCGAATGCCTTGAGCGTGTTCTCCGGCATGGTGTTGATCGTGTAGGGGGCGATGAGACCCTCGACGTAAAGGACATCCGAGGCCTTGGGATCCTTGGTGCCGGTGCTCGCGAAGAGGAGCCGCTGCGGCCTGGCGCCCGCGTTGAGCGCCCGCAGCCAGCGGGGCGAGTTGAGGAGCTCGCAGTAGGATCGATAGGCACGGCGGCCGACGGCGAGCCCCAGCCGGTTGCGCAGCGCGTCCGGCACCTTGCCGGCCGTGGCGACGTCCCAGCGGCTCAGGAAGATCGAAGCCACCGAGGCGACGTCCGGATTCAAGCCGGCGGCGATGCGGCGCTCGATCCCCCGCAGCCAGGCGTCCGCCGCGGCCACATACTGCTCCGGCGAGAAGAGCAGCGTCACGTTGATCGGCACGCCGGCGAAGATTGCGGACTCGATCGCCGGCAGGCCCTCCTTCGTTCCGGGTATCTTGATGAAGAGGTTGGGACGGGCCGCGCGCGCATGAAGATCGCGCGCCTCGGCCAGCGTCGAGCCGGTGTCGTAGGCGAGGCGGGGGGAGACCTCGAGGGATACCCAGCCGTCCACGCCCGCGGTGCGCTGGTGCACGGCGCCGAAGAGATCGGCCGCGCGCCGCAGATCGTCTATCGCGAGCTCGAAGAAGAGCTTCTCGTCCGCGAGGCCCTTCTGCGCGAGACTGCGGATGCCCTCGTCGTAGGCCGAGCCGTGCTTCATCGCGTGATCGAAGATCGTGGGATTCGACGTCAGGCCCGTGACCGCCAGCTCATCGATGTACCGCTTGAGCGTGCCGCTCGCGAGGAGCTCGCGCGTGATGTTGTCCAGCCACAGGCTCTGGCCTGCACGATTGAGCTCGAATGTCGCGTTCATTGTTGACTCCTCAGACAGATTGCAGCGCGTCGCCGACGATCCGCTGCGCCTCCTCGACGATGGTCGCGAGGTGGCGCTCGCTGCGGAAGCTCTCGGCGTAGATCTTGTACAGACTCTCGGTTCCGGACGGGCGTGCCGCGAACCAGCCGCTGGCGGCGACGATCTTCAGGCCGCCGATCGGCGCATCGTTCCCGGGCGCGCGCGTCAGCTTGCTGGTGATCGGCTCGCCGGCGAGTGTGGCGGCGCGGACGGATTGCGGGGAAAGGCTGGCGATGCGCGCCTTCTCCTGCGCAGTGGCCGGCGCGTCGATGCGCGTATACCAGGGAGTGCCGAGCTCCGCCGTCAGCTCGAGGTAGTGCTCGCCGGGGTCCTTGCCGGTGCGCGCGGTGATCTCCGCGGCGAGCAGGCCCATGATGAGACCGTCCTTGTCGGTGGTCCAGACCGTGCCGTCGCGGCGCAGGAAGCTCGCCCCGGCGCTCTCCTCGCCGCCGAAGCAGATCGAGCCGTCGAGCAGCCCCGGCGCGAGCCACTTGAACCCGACCGGCACCTCGCAGAGCGGCCGCCCGAGGCGCGCCACCACGCGGTCGATGAGCCCGCTCGAGACGAGCGTCTTGCCGACAGCGGCGACGCTGCTCCAGCCCGGGCGGTGGGTGAGCAGATAGCGGATCGCGACGGCGAGGTAGTGGTTGGGGTTGAGGAGGCCCGCCGAAGGCGTGACGATGCCGTGCCTGTCGGCGTCAGTATCGTTGGCGAATGCGACACGGTAGCGGTCCTTGAGCCGCAACAGCCCGGCCATGGCGTAAGGGCTGGAGCAGTCCATGCGGATCTTGCCGTCATGGTCGACCGTCATGAAGGCGAACGTCGGATCGACGCCCGGATTGACGACGTGCAGATCGAGACCGTACTTCCTGTTGACGGCCTCCCAGTAGTGCACCGCGGCGCCGCCCAGCGGATCGACACCGACCGCCAGACGCGCTGCCCGAATGGCCTCCATGTCGACGACCGTGGCGAGGTCATCCACGTACTGCGCGACGAAATCCTCCTCGTGGGTGCTCGCCGCGCGCAACGCGGCCTCGATCGGCACCCGCCGCACGCCGCCGAAGCCCTCGCGCAGCAACGCGTTGGCGCGCTTCTGTATCCAGCCCGTGACGTCGCTGTCCGCGGGGCCGCCGTTGGGCGGGTTGTACTTGAATCCGCCGTCCTCAGGCGGATTGTGCGATGGGGTGACGACGATCCCGTCGGCGAGGCGCTCGGTGCGGCCGCGGTTGTGCGCCAGTATCGCTCGCGACACGGCGGGGGTCGGAGTGAAGCCGTCCCCTGCCTGAATCACCGTCTCGACGCCGTTCGCCGCCAGCACTTCGAGCGCCGCCCTCTGGGCGGGACCCGAGACCGCGTGCGTATCGCGGCCCATGTAGAGCGGTCCCGTGATGCCCTGCTCCTTGCGGTACTCGCAGATCGCCTGCGTGATGGCGTGGATATGCGCCTCGTTGAAGGATCCCTTGAGCGGCGAGCCGCGGTGGCCGCTGGTGCCGAAGCTGACGAGCTGGCCGGGATCCGACGGATCGGGCTTGCGGCTGTAGAACTCGCTCTCGAGCCGCGCCGGGTCGATCAGCAATGCCTGGGGCGCCGGCTTGCCTGCGAGGGGAGAAAGGCTCACGGAGACACCTCCAATGCCGTGGATGCGATCATTATCGAGGCTGCAGCCGGCCGGTTCCAGGGCGGCACGCTCGCGCCGTCCCCACGGCTCGGGTTAGACTCCGGCCGCGGCGGAACCGACGGGGGCACGGCTTGGCACCGATGAATTCGCGCGGACTCGAGACCCGGTTCGAGCGGCTGCTCTTCGGCTCGCGCTGGGTGCTGGCGCCCCTCTATGCCGGCATGGTGCTGGCGCTCGTCGCGGTGGTGGTGGTGTTCGCGCGCGAGCTGATCGGCGAGCTCGGCCAGCTCGCGACGCTCAAGGGCGAGGAAGCGATCCTGCTCGCCCTCTCCCTGATCGATCTCTCGCTCACCGGCAATCTGCTCGTGGTGGTGATGTTCGCCGGCTATGAGAACTTCGTCTCGCAGCTGCACGTGGGCGAGCACGAGGACCGCCCGGTGTGGCTCGGCACCATCGACTTCGCCGACCTCAAGCTCAAAGTCATCGCCTCCATCGTCGCGATCAGCGCGATCGCGCTGCTGCGCACGTTCCTGCTGCTCGGGGACCCCACCGCGGGAGTCGACGCGACGCGCCTCCTCTGGATGGTGGTCATTCAGCTGACTTTCGTCGTCTCCGGAGTGCTGCTCGCGCTCATGGACTTGATCTCTT
>DASZYK010000444.1:0-4262 GCA_035545455.1 Steroidobacteraceae bacterium | reverse complement strand
GAGCGCGAGTACGCGGCGATCGCCGCGGCGGGATCGATATCCTCCAGGCGCATTCCCTCGCTGTACCAATCCTCGGCATCGAGATGCGCATCCCCCGCCCCGCCTTCGGCAGCCTCTCCGGCGCGCGCTGCAGCAGCGACTCGCGCCTGCCCGTGCTCGATCATGCGCAGAATGCCGTTCTGCACGCTGACCTCGAATCCGAGCAGGTACTGGCCGTCATCCGCCTGCCAGTGATTGGCCCCCTCGCGCACGACGACCCGGTCGCCGACGGCGCAGATGGCGAGCCCCGAAAGCGGCACGGCCTCCGGCAGGCGCTCGCGAAGCTGTCCCAACGAGCTGCGGATCCTGCGGCGCGGAATGTTGGCCTGCATCAGCGCGCGCGCGGCGCGCAGGATGATGAGATCCTGAAACGAGAAGAGATACTGCCGCCGCGGACCACGCGCGGGACGCACGAAGCCGAGCCTCACCAGGCTCTGCAGTGTGCTGCGCGGCAGCTGCAGGAGCCGTTCCACGTCCCGCATGCTGTAACGGTTCACCGCAGAACCCTCTGAGACCCGCTCCTGCAATCCGGCGCCTGCGAAGGCTAGCGCTTGCCGGCTTTGCGCGCGGGCTTGGCGGGCTGCTCCTCGGCGCGCTTCGGCGCCTTGCGCGGACCGAGCTGCGCGGTCGAAGCGCGCGCCGCACCCGCCTTCTCCAGGCTGGCGCGCAACGCCTCCATGAGGTCGATGACCTTGCCGCCGCCCTCGGCGGGGAAGTCGGAGACCGAGATCTCATGGCCTTCGACCTTCCTGTCGATCGCCGCCTGGATGCGCGCCCGCAGCTCGTCCGTGTAGGCCGTCGGCTCGAACTTCTCCGTCGCCTGTTGGTTGATGAGCTGTTGCGCCAGAGTGAGCTCGGCCGGCTTCACCTCCGGCTTCGGAATGTCGATCTCGCTGGCCGGGCGGACGTCGGCCGCGAAGTGCAGCTGCTGCATGGTCAACATGTCGCCGACCGGCCGCAGCATGACGATGTAGGCCTTGCCGCGCGACGCCCAACGGCCCACCGCGCACCGCTTCGCCTGCTTGAGCGCCTCGGTGAGGAGCGCGTAGGGCTTGGCGCCGCCCTTGTCGGGGGCGAGATAGTAGGTCTTGTCGAAGTAGACCGGATCGATCGACTCGACGGGCACGAACTCCGAGATCTCGATGGCGTGGGTGCCGGCCTCCTCCAGCGCCTTGATCTCCTCCGGCTCGAAGGTGACGTACTGGTCCTTGGCGAACTCGTAGCCCTTCACCATGGCATCCCGGTCCACGACGGACCCGTCCTTGAGGCAGACGTACTGCTGCCTCAGGCGCGAGCCGCAGCCCTTGTGCAGCAGGTTGAACGAAATGGCGTTCGACGTCTGGGTCGCGCTATAGAGCTTGACGGGTATCGCGACGAGCCCGAACGAGATGGTGAGCGATCCAATCGACCGTGCGGCCATGATTGCCTCCGGGGCCGGGCGCCCCGCCTACCGGGCGGAATGCCCGAAGATTCTTGCGAGATTCTGCTTGGTCGAAAGCCAATCATGCCACCGGTCGCCGGTTTTTTCCAAGCGGGCGATCACCCTCGCCAGGGTGAAGTCCTCGGGCCGGGCCCGCTCCAGCTCCTCCCAGCTGAGGGGCATGGAAACAGGCGCCCCGGGGCTTCCCCGGGGGGAGTAGGCGGCGGCAAGGGTCTTTCCGCGGACGTTCATGTTGTAATCGATGAAGATCTTGCCCGTGCGCTTGCCGACCGACCACTCGACGGTGACCTCCCGGGGATGGTCCCGGAGGACGTGCCGGCCCACCCGCTCGCAGATGTCCCTGACCGTATCGAAGGTCACCGTGCGCTCGATGGGCACGAAGATGTGGAGTCCCGTCTTGCCGGAGGTCTTCACGATCGCGCGCAGTCCCATGTCCTCGAGCAGGGCGCGCAGCCAGAAGGCCACCTTCTTTCCCGTGGCGAAGCCCCTCTCGTTGAGCTCCGGCTCCGCGCCCTTGGCCTCCCTGCCCGAGTAGATGTAAGGATCGATGTCGAATACGAGAAAGTCCGGGTAGTTGAGCGCGGACCGCTCCAGGGCCTCGAGGGAGCTGGCGTAATCGCCGCCCAGGCGGGCGCCGGGAGCATCCCCATCGAGGCTGGCTCGCGAGTGCCACACGTGAAACTCCAGCGTGCCGTTCTGACCGAGCCAGAGGAGCGTCGGCAGGTTGTTCACCAGGATGTAACGCTCGCTCCCGCCCCGGTGCTCGGAGAAGATGGGCACGGTCTTCACGTACTCCGGCAGCTCGTGCTCCCAGTGCTTCTGATAGAAGCGCTCCCCGGTGATGCCCTCGGGCATGCGGATCATGGTGAGCGGCCGGTCCTCGAGGTGCGGCAGCATGAAGCGCGAGACCGCGGCCAGGTAGCGGATGAAGTCACGCTTGGTGACCGCCGGACCGACACCGGCGACCGCCGGCCAGTACACCCGGTCGAGGTTGGTGAGCCGAAGCCGCACGCCCTCCACCGTCAGGTCGACGCGCGCGCCCGCCTCATCGAGCTGTTGCAGCACGGCATCGACACCGCCGCCCGATGACCGCGCACTCCCGGCGGCGGCTGGCTCGGAATCCCGAGGCTTGCCCACGGATTTCGCCGGCACGTCATCCCGCAGCCGCGAGAACACCGGCGCGCGCAGCAGACCGGCCGGCGTCCAGCCGAGAAAGTTGACTTCGGCCACGAGCCGGGGCTCGAGCCAGGTCGTCGGGCGGTGGATCGGCGGCTTCTCCTGGAACGGAGAGCTCCTGCGTGTCAGCTCCCGCGTGCGCCGCGTCAGCTCCGCGACGACGGCATCGTCCAGCCCCGACCCGACGTGACCGGCGTATCTGAGCAGTCCGTCGTCCCAGTATCCGAGGAGCAGCGCGCCCAGAGGCTCGCGGGCGCCCTTGCCCTTCGTGCAGCCGCCGATGACGAATTCCGCCGAGCGCACCGGCTTCACCTTGAGCCACGTGCCCACCCGCTGCCCGGGCTGGTACATGCCATCGAGGCGCTTGGCGACCACGCCTTCGTAGCCGCTCGCGATCGCCGCCGCATACAGCCCCTCGGCATCCTGACTCGCATGAATGAGCTGAACGTGAGCGGAGGGCAGGAGGCACTGCGACAGGTACCGCCGCCGCTCGCGGTACGGGGCGCCCCTGACATCGACGCCGGCGAAATGCAACAGGTCGAAGCACACCAGCACCGCGGGCGCCTGCCGCTGCGCCTCGGCGATGTCCCGCCCGCCGCGCCGCTGCGCCCGGTTCTGCAGCGCATTGAACGACGGCCGCCCGTCGGGTCCCAGGGCGACGATCTCCCCGTCGAGGATCATGTGATCCGCGCCGAGCGCCGCGAGCTCCGCGACGATCTCGGGAAACTGCGCCGTGAGATCGAGGCCGCGCCGCGATTGCAGCCGCACCGCCCGATCCCTGACCAGGGCAATCACGCGGTAGCCGTCGAGCTTGGGCTCGAAGATCCAGGCGGGATCCGAGCGCGCCGCCTCGCCCGTCATGGCGAGCATGGGTGCGAGCGTAGCGGGCATCGCCTCGAGAGGACCGCTCGGCGCCAGCCGGGCGGATTCGAGTCTCGGCGGCGGCTCGGCCGCCGACAGCTCATCGAGCGAGACCCCCGAGAGGACGGACCGGTCCCGCAGCAGCACGTCCTCCGCGCTCGCGAAGGAATCCTTGTGCTTGATGAGCAGCCACTGTTGGGGCGCCGCGGTCCTCACGAGCGCGAACGAGCCCTTCAGCTTCCCGCCGCGCAGGAAGAAGCTGAGCTTGCCCTGCTCGATTGCCGCGCGCACGCGTTGCTGCGCGAGCCCGCGGTCGCCGAACGAGTACTCGCGCCCCTCATCCGGGGAGTAGACACCGCAATCCCACACGATCACGCGCCCGGCGCCGTACTCCTTGGGCGGAATGACACCCTCGAAGGACGCGTACTCGAACGGATGATCCTCCACGGCGACCGCCATGCGCTTGTCGCTCGGATCGAGCGAGGGGCCCTTGGGTACCGCCCAGGACTTGAGCACCCCGTCGAGCTCGAGACGGAAATCGTAGTGCAGGCGCCGCGCCGCGTGCTTCTGCACGACGAAGAGCAGCGGGCCCCGGCGCCCGGCGGCAAGGGCGGGGCCGGGCTCCGGTGTACGTGTGAACGCGCGCTTGGCCGCATAGGGGGCGAGCGGACTGTCCGGCTTGCGGGCGGGCGCCGCGCGGCGGCTCTTCGGGTCGCGATGTGCCACGGGTCGAAGATGGCATACG
>DASZYK010000443.1:0-16326 GCA_035545455.1 Steroidobacteraceae bacterium | reverse complement strand
GGCCGGCGCCACCGCCGGTGGTGTCGCCGCCTCCGCGGCCGTCGGCGGGAAAGGAGCCGCCGCGCCCGGTGGATCTGCTGCGGGCCCGCCGGCGGCCTCGCGCGCGCGTGTCTCGGGGCTCTGCGAGCTCGAGCCGGCGCGTCTCGGGGGCTGCGGATTCTCGCTCGCCAGCAGAAGCTTTTCCGGATCGACGAGCTCCTCCGGTGGAGCTTCTCCCGGCGGCCCGTCGGCGGAAGCCGCACGCGCCCGCGCGCCGGCGTCCGGCTCGCTCACCCCCGGAGCGTCCAGCGGCGCTTCGACCGGCAGGTCGGTCAGCGGAAATCCTGGCTCGCTCGCACTCGAGGCGGCGGGGCTCAGAGGGAGCGGACGGGATCTGGGGTCCATCATGTCTCGGTGCGAACTCCGGCGGGCGTAACCGTGATCCTGCAACGGCGATCGGCGCAAGCCAACGCGCCGCCTCACAGATCGGTTCCTGTCCCTCCCTGAACCGTGAGCCCGATCGCAGTTCAGCGGCCCGGAGCGAGATGCGGCACCGGTATTGCGTCACATTCCGTGCCCCGCGCGTGCGATAAATTGCGGGCCGCGATGCACCTCCCCGACCCGCTCGAGCACGAGAGCTTTCCCGATTCCGCGTACGCCCAGGAGCTGCGCCGCGGCTTCCCCGATCTGCGCTTTCCGGCGGACCTCGAGCGGATCTTTCAGGCTTTCCACCTCGAGCGCGCGCGCACGCGCGTGCGCTTCTTCCAGCTGGCGCTCGGACTGCTCGCCATCGCGGCTGCCGTCAGGTCGAGCGCGCTCGACTCGGCGCCGTTGGCTCGAGTGACCCTCGGCTGGCTCGGCCTGGTGATACCCGCGTGTCTCGCGCTGGCGCTCGCCTCCTGGAGCCGTCTCTACGACCGGCTGTACCTTCCGGCGGCGAGGCTCCTCCTGCCGCTGATCGCCGCGGTGTCCGCATTCGGCATCGCGGATCGGCCCGTCGCAGGACAGCCTGACCTCTTCTACTTTCTCACCTGCTTCAGCATCGCGATCTTCTTCCTCGGCGGCCAGCTCTTCCGCGAAGCGCTGCTCGTCAACATCTTCATGGTCGTGGTGCTCGGCTTCGCGCTGGCGCACGCCGGCTGGCCTGCGGCCGACGTCGTCTACTACGCGACGGTGCTGGTCATCACGAGCGCGGTCGGCGCTTTCGTCTACCAGGGTGTCGAGCGGCAGCTGCGCACCTCGTTCCTGGAGCGGGGGCTGCTCAGCGAGATGGTGGCGCGCGACGGGCTCACCGGGTTGAAGAACCGCGGCGCATTCGACGACGACTACGCCCGCCTCTGGCAACAGGCCATGCGAGACCGCCGCTCGATCGCGCTGCTCATCATCGACGTCGATCACTTCAAGGCCTACAACGACCGATACGGGCATCAGGCCGGCGATGCGGCCCTGCGGCGCGTGGCCCAGGTGGTGAAGCTCTTCGCGCGCCGGCCGCTCGACATCGCCGCGCGCTACGGCGGCGAGGAGTTCCTGGTGGCGCTCTACGACCTCGGCGCCGATCACGTGCGCGAGATCGCCGAGGAGTTGCGCGAAAGCGTGCAGGCGCTGGCCATTCAGCATGACGATTCCCCCGCGGGCGTCGTAACCGCGAGCATCGGGGTGTCGATCGTGAGTCCCCGTCCGGGCCGCAGCCCCGAGGGGGCGGTGCAGCTTGCGGACGAAGCGCTCTACGCGGCCAAGCGCGGCGGCCGCAACGGGATCCGGCTGGTGGACTGCTACGGCGTCAACTACTCGACCGGCGCGTTCCGGCGCAGCGCATGACGCTCGAGGAAGTGCTCGACCTTGTCCCGGTAGGTGCGTGAGAGCTTGAGCTCCTGGCCGCCGTCCAGCGTGAGGAAGTACTCCCCATTCATATGGGCGCGCAGACTCTTCACGAAGCGCAGGTTCACGATCGTCGAGCGATGCACGCGCTGGAAGAGCTTCGGGTCGAGGATCTCTTCCAGCTCCTTCATCGTGCCCCGGAGGATGTGGGTGTCGCCTTCGGCGTGCACGCACATGTAATCGCCCGCGGCATCGATCCACTGGATCGCCGGGATCGGGACGCGCACGGTCTTGCGGCCCTGACGGATCGGCAATACCTGCGGCTGCCGCACGCCGAGCGCGGCGGTGCCGCGCTCGAGCAGCTCCTCGAGCCCGATCTCGCCCGCGCCGGTGATCTCCGCGACGATCTCCATCAGCCGGTCGCGCTGCTCGGCGGCGCTGCGCGCGAGCGCGCTCTGCCTGACCCGCTGCAGTGTTGCCTCGAACCTCAGATCATCGACGGGCTTCAGGAGGTAATCGATCGCCCGTGCCTCGAATGCGCGCACCGCGTACTGATCGAAGGCGGTGACGAAGACGACGAGCGGCAACGAGTGCCGGGGAAGGTGCGCCAGCACGTCGAAGCCGGAAAGCCCCGGCATCTGGATGTCGAGAAACACGAGGTCCGGCCGTTCCCGCTGCAGGGTGCTCACCGCCTCGCGGCCGTTGCTGCACTCCGCCACGACCTCGAATTCCGGCGCCTCCCGCAGCCGCAGCGCGATGCCGCGGCGCGAGAGCAGCTCATCGTCGACGATCGCCGTGCGGATCCTCAAGCGCTCACACTCTGCGGGATACGCACCGGGCGGGGATAGCGCGCCTCGGCGGCGCGCGGCGCCGCTTCCTCGCGCGTGGCCGTCTCGAAGGGCAGCGCCATCTCGACACGAAGACCGGGGTGGCTGTTGAGCGCGGCGAAGCGGTAGTTGTCGCCATAGAGGACCGCGAGGCGCTCACGCGTGTTGCGCAGTCCCACCCCGCCCCGCCGCTCCGCGGGGTGCGAGCGGTTGCTGATCCCGGGGCCGTCATCGATCACGCAGATTTCCAACATGGTGCCGCGCGTACGACCCTCGATGCGCACCATGCCTCCCTGCTCGCGTGGTGACACGGCGTATTTCAATGCGTTTTCCAGCAGCGGCTGCAGCAGCAGACTCGGCACCAAGGCGTCGAGGGCGGCGCCCTCGATCGCGTACTCCAGCCGCAGGCGCTCGCCGAAGCGCAGCCGCTCCGTGCCGAGGTAGAGATCGAGGGCCTCGATCTCCTGGCGCAGCGTCACCCGCTTCATCGGGTCCTGATCGAGCGTGTAGCGCAGGAACTCCGAGAGGCGCATCACCGCGTGGTTGGCCGTGCGGTTCTGATTGTCGAGAATCAGCGTCGAGATGGCGTTGAGCGTGTTGAAGAGGAAGTGCGGATTGAGCTGGTAACGGAGCATTTTCAGCTGCGCTTCCTGCGCCAGCGTCACGGCTTTCAACACCGCTTCCTGCTGCTGCTGCTTCGACTCGTAGTACTTGATGCCGAAATAGAGCGCGCTCCAGCAGAGCAGCAGGTACGTCGAGATGAGCGCGCCGCAGAAGAGGTCGAACAGCGAGTTGAAGTGACTATTGGGGTCGCAGAAGTGCTGGTATGCGATGTTGATGACGATGCGGAGCGCGAGCGCGGTGACGTAGGAGGTCGCGAGCACAACGGGAATGACCCAGCGCTCGCCGCGCCCCCAGATGTCGCGATAGATGTAGCGCATCGGCGCGGAGAGCACGAAGCCCGCCGCCGCGGCGATGGCGATCACCGGGCCGATGCCGGCCGGTTGCTTGTAGAAGAGGAAGCCGAAATAGACCGTCAGGCCATAGGCCAGCCAGCCGCCGGCGTGCAGCGACCAGAAGAGCAGGTTGCGGCTGGAGCGCAGTTGCGAGAGCGTGAGCATGATTTACGTTCCCCGGGGCATCATACTGACTCGGAGTCCGCAGGGAAAATCAGGGCCGGGAGAGCCCGGTGAGACCGCCTCGGCGGGTATGGGGGCGCGGGGCCTTGCCGAATGCCCCCGTAAGGGAGCCGAGGCCCCCGGGAACTCCTCAGGAGGCGGTGCCGAGCAAGGTCTCGAGCGGCTGCTGGCGGGCCAGCATCGGGCCCTGGGCGAAGTCGCATCCGACCGCCGTGAGCCACTGCAGCGATGCCTGGGAATCGACCTGCTGCGCCGCGCAGTGCATGCCGAGGACCTTCACCGCCTGGACGACCGCCACCACCATGGCCTGCGAGAGCTTGTCGCGCAGGGCGCCGCCGGTCAGCCGGGCGTCGATCTTCACGAGCCGCAGCGCCTTGGAGCGCAGGAGCGGCACCACCGCGGAGTCGAAGGAGAAATCGTCGATGACCACGAAGCAGCCGAGCTTGTCGCACCCGGCGATGAACCGCTCGACCTGCGCGCGGCGCTGGGTGCAGAGCGGCTCGGCGACCTCGAAGCCCACCGTATCGGGCGCGATGCCGTTGCTCTGCAGTCCCGCGGCCACCTGCCTGAGGAAGCCTTCGTCCTCCAGGGTTGCGATGGACAGATTGAGGGTGAAGCTGGCGGGCTCCGCCGTCCAGGCGGCGCGGTGCGTGCCCAGCCACGCCAGCAGGCGCTGCATCGCCAGGGCGTCGAGCACCGCGGGATCGCGCAGCTCCCGCGCCGCGCCCATGGGCAGCACCTCGAAGCGGCGCGTGCGGCCGCCGGAACGCAGCTTCACGAAGGGGAGCATCTCCAGAGTGACCAACGCGGGGTCCAGCGAGAGCGCCCGGGCGGAGCCCGTCGAGGCTGGGCCGCGGAGGTTCCGCGAGGTGCCGGTCTCCGCCGCAGACGGAGCCCGGAGCGTCCTCGACGTGCCCGATTCAGCGGGTGATGTCGCATGGCCGGCAGTAGCGGCATGGCCGTTGGATGCTGGCGCCGGCTGAGCCGGAGCGGGTGAGCCGCCCGAATCGGGTGCAGCCGGCCGCGTCTGCGCCGGCGCCGCAATCGGCGCATCCGTAAGCTCGAACTCCAGAATGTCGTTCACTGCCCGGGCCGAGAGCACCTCATCCGGGGCGCGGCGCGGCGCGGCCTTGCTCGGCACCGATGCCTGCGCCGCAGCCGGGGCTGGCGCAATCTGCGGTTCCGGCGGCGTGACGGGAACATCGGCAGCCGCCAGGGACAGGACCAGCGCCGTCGGGTCGGCGTCGGGCCTACGGGGCCCGGCGGGCCGCAGGAGGACCGCGAGCTTTTGCATGACGGTGCGCGTCGGCACGGACATGATGCGGTCGATCAGCCCCTCGCCGCCGGACTTGAGGTCGGCGAGGATCATCGCGAGTCCGACCAGATGACCCTGCGGCGCACGCACGGCGAGAAAGACCGCGATGCGTCCGTCCTCCAGTCTGTTCTCACAGCAGCTCTTGCCGCCGTCGGCGGCGAGCGCTTCCAGGGCCTCGAGCACCAGCGAATGCTCGTCGGGACCGAGCGCACCCTCGCTCAGCCAGAGGACATTGCCCTGGCTGTCATAAATCGAGACGGAGTGCAGCCGCATCGGCGGGAGCGCCGCACGCAGCTGCCAGCCCAGCGCTTCCGCGGTGACCGGCTCCGCGCCCGGCGCTGCTGCGCCGGCCGGCGGTCGTGCTGCGAGCGCGTTCTGTGGCTGCAAAACCTTCCCCATCGCGGACTGCGTTTTCCGATGTCGACGTACCCTAGCGTGACAGCATACTCCTCGCGCCGCCGTGAAGTGTCTCTCATGCGCTACGCGCGGGACCAACGGGGTTCGCCCTCCGGCGAACCCCGTCCCCTGCAGCAGCGCCGGCGGCGCTGAGAGCTCAGGCGCTTTGACTAAATCCGGGCCCGCTGCCGGTGAGGAAGTCGTTCTTGCCGATCTCGACGCCGTTGTGGCGCAGGATGGCGTAAGCGGTCGTGATGTGGAAGAACGCGTTGGGAATGACCCAGCGGACGAGATACTCGAGGCCTTTGAACTCCAGAGTGCGATCGCGGAGCGGCACCTTGATGATGCGATCCTCGGAGCCCTCGAGCGCGCCGGCCGGCACCCCCTTCACGAAATCGATCGTGCGGGCGATGCGCGCGCGCAGCTCGTCGAAGGTCTGCTCCTTGTCCTCGAACTTCGGAGCCTCCACCGCGGCCAGGCGCGAGACGCCGAACTTGCACATATCGGATGCGATCTGCACCTGGCGCGTCAGCGGGAACATGTCGGGCGCGAGGCGCGAGGCGAGGAGCACGGACGGGTCGATCTTGCGGGCGACGGCATGCGCATGACCCTTCTCGAGCACGTGCGAGAGATTCGCGAGCGCGTTGGCGAGCAGGTCGGCGGACACGGCGTGGACGGAAATCTTCATCGGCTTCCCCCGGAGGTGGCTTGGATTGCTGCCGCCTCATCATATTCGTCCGAAGCCCTGGCGTGCGTGCCCCTCGGGTGAAACAATAGGGTCCCACTTTAGAGGGATTGCGCCTGGTTTGAGCCGGCTCTGGACTCCCGCACAGCTCGCCGTCCTGGCCCGGGTCGTGGACCTGAATGGCTTTTCCTCCGCGGCACGCGCGCTCGGCGTGCCCAAGGCCGCCGTGAGCCGCGCCATCGCCGATCTCGAGCAGGCGCTGGGCGTCCGCCTCCTGGAGCGCACGACCCGGCGTCTGTCGCTCACCGCGGCCGGGCGGCTTCTCTATCCCCATGCCAAGCGCGTCGGCGAGGAATGCGATGCCGCGCGCGCGGCGATCGCGAGGCTGCACGCTCCGGCCACGGGGCCGCTGCGCATCGTGTCGGATCCGACATACGGACGTCTGTTGCTGACTCCCCTCGTACCCCGCTTTCTCGAGAGCTTTCCGGACATTCCCCTGGAGGTGTCTCTCGACGGTGTTGGCGCGGAGGGCGGCTGGGACGTGGCTTTGTGCGCAAGGCCGGCGGATGATCCGGCGATCGCGCATCGCTCGCTCGGGGCGCCGCCCGCCGTGCTCTGCGCGACGCCGGCATACCTCGAACGGCGCGGCACGCCCATGAGACCCGAGGATCTGCGGGCTCACGACCTGCTGACGCCGGAGCCGGCCGAGCTGCCGGAATTTCGGCTGCTCCTCAGCCGCGGCGCCCAGCGGGCGGAGTTGTCGGTGTCGCCCAAGCTCGCGGTGAGCGACCCGGCGGTGCTGCACGCGGCCGCGGCGGCGGGACTCGGCATCGGCCTTCTGCCCGGCTTCCTCTGCCGGCAGGGGCTCGCCACCGGCCGGCTGACGGCCGTGCTGCCGGACTGGGCCGTGCCTCCCGCTGCCGCCCTGTACGCGCTCTATCCGGCGGCCCTGGAGGCGGACGCGCGCGTGCAGCGCTTCATCGAGTTCCTGGCCGCCAGCGTCGTGCCGGCGCTCGCGGCGCCGTGAAATCCTACCGGCAGGGAAGCAGGTTACCGGCCAGTAGGATTGTGGCCCTCCCGGGGCTACACTAGCCCGTCACCGGGCTCTGTTCCGAGCCTGCAACGTTTCGCCGGAGACGCCCAATGTACCGCGCGCCGCTCAAGGAATTGCGTTTCGTGCTCGAGGAGCTCCTCGATGTCGGACAGCTCGCCGCCTGCCCCGCCCTCGCCGACTACAGCGACGAGGTCGGCGCCTCGATCCTCGAGGAGGCCGCCCGTCTCGCCGAGAGCGTGCTCGAGCCGCTCAACCGTCCCGGCGATCGCGAGGGCGCTCACTGGACTCCGGAGGGCGTGTCCGCTCCGAAAGGCTTCAAGGAGGCGTACCGGGAGTACGTGACCGGCGGCTGGCAACAGCTCGGCGGCGATCCGAGCTTCGGCGGGCAGCGCGTGCCGCAGCCGCTCAGCAGCGCGGTGCAGGAGCTCTGGGGCGCGTCGAACCTCGCCTTCCAGCTCTGTCCGATGCTGACTCACGGCGCCGTGCACGCGCTCGAGCTCTGCGGATCCGAGGAACAGAAGCGGCTCTTCCTGCCGAAGATGGTGAGCGGAGAGTGGACCGGCACCATGGTGCTCACGGAGCCGCAGGCCGGCTCGGACCTGGCGCAGGTGCGCACGCGCGCCGTGCCGGAGGGCGATCACTACAGGCTGTTCGGACAGAAGATCTTCATCACCTGGGGCGAGCACGACTACACGGACAACATCATTCACATGGTGCTGGCGCGGATCGAGGGCGCGCCGGAGGGCGTGAAAGGCATATCCCTCTTCATCGTGCCGAAGGTGCTGATCGGCGCCGACGGCTCGCTCGGCGCGCGCAACGAGGTACGCTGCGTGTCCATCGAGCACAAGCTCGGCATCCACGCGAGTCCCACCTGCGTGATGCAGTTCGGCGCCGAGCGGGGCGCGGCCGCCTATCTGGTGGGCGAGCCGAATCGCGGCCTCGAGTACATGTTCATCATGATGAATACGGCGCGTCTGGGCGTGGGCGTGCAGAGCTACGCCGTGGGCGAGCGCGCGTTCCAACAGGCGGCGGAGCACGCGCGCACCCGGGTGCAAGGCAAGCCGCCCGCCGCGGGAAACGCGGACCGGCTGCCCATCATCCATCACCCGGACGTGAGGCGGATGCTGTTGACCATGAAGTCCTGCACCGAGGCTTCGCGGGCCATTGCCCTGTACGCGGGAAAACAGCTCGACCTCGCCGCACATCATCCGGACCCCGCGGCGCGCGCCGCCGCTCAGGGCCGCGCCGATCTGCTGATCCCGATCGTCAAGGCCTGGTGCACCGAGACCGCCAACGAGGTCGCCGGCCTCGGCGTGCAGGTTCATGGCGGCATGGGATACATAGAGGAGACGGGCGCCGCGCAGTACGTGCGGGACGTGCGCATCACAACCATCTATGAGGGAACCACGGGCATCCAGGCCAACGACCTCATCGGACGCAAGATCGGCCGTGACCGCGGCGCGGCCATGGGCGCGCTGATCGCCGACATGCGCCGCGAGCTGCAGGCGCTGGAGCCCGGCGCATCCGGGCCGCGGCAAACGCGCGACGCGGCGCTGCAGGGCGTGGGCTTTCTCGAGGCGGCGACCCGCGCGCTGGCGGGATTCATGGCCAGTGCGCCGGAGCGCGGCCTCGCGGTGGCGGTACCCTATCTGAAGCTCTGCGGACTGGTGACGGGCGGCTGGCTGCTGGCCAGGTCGGCGGCGATCGCCGCCTCGGGTCGCGGTGCGGCCGGCAGCGAGTTCTATCGGGCAAAGATCCAGACGGCGCACTTCTACGCCAACCACGTCCTGCCGCAGGCGATCGGGCTGGCCAAGGTCGTCGAGGAGGGCGCGGCCAGCGTGTTGCAGGCGGAGGCGGAGCGGGTGTAGATGCGTCCGCCGCGCAGCCGCGTCCCTGTCAGATAGTCTGCGCCGATGGAGGGCAGGCACGGGTCCGGCCAGCGACGAGGACAGCGCCGGCTCTCCGCGGGCGTGGTGGTCGTCAGGCGAGCCGCCTCGGGTTGGCTCTATCTCATGCTGCGCGCCTATCGAAATTGGGATTTCCCCAAGGGCATGGTGGAGCCGGGCGAAGATCCGCTGGCAGCCGCGCGCCGCGAGGTCCGCGAGGAAACGCTCATCGAGGATCTGGATTTCAGCTGGGGAGAGCGCTATCGCGAGACGGCGCCGTACGCCAACCGGAAGATCGCCAGGTACTATCTGGCGGCGACGCGCGCGGAGAAGGTCACTTTGCCGGTCAGTCCGGAGCTCGGACGGCCGGAGCACGACGAGTGGCGCTGGGTCGATCGCGATACGGCCCTCTGCCTGGCCTCGGCCAGGCTGCAGCCAATCGTGCGTTGGGCGGCGGCGGAGATAGGCACGTGATCCGGCCGAGCCGACAGAGTCTCCTTGCGGTCTGCTCGCTCGCGCTGGCCGCACTCGGTATTGCTGCGGTTGCCGACACTGCAGTTGGCGTCGTGTCGCGGCCGAAAAGCAACCCAACCATTCGAGCGGCCGGCGCGCGCATCACCGTAACCGACGATTTCGGACACAGGGTCACGGCTCCCTACCCGCCTCGACGGATCGTCAGCCTTGCTCCCGGCGCGACCGCGATGCTCCTTGCCGCCGGCGCGGGCAGGCAACTCGTGGGGACCATCGAATACTCCGGACAGCCCGCCTCCGAGAAGGGGTTGCCCAAGATAGGGACCGCCGATGCCATCGACATGGAGCGGCTGCTCGCCTTGAAACCCGATGTGGTCGTCGTCTGGCCGGACGGGAACAATCCGGCGCAGATCGCCACCATCGAGCGCCTCGGAATACCTGTCTACCGCCAGGAGGCCGTCACCCTGGATGGCGTCGCGGAGTCCCTCCGGCGGTTGGGAATGCTGACCGGCACGGGCGCTCAGGCGCAGGAGCAGGCTCGCGCGCTGCGGGCGAAGCTCGCATCCCTGCGGAGAAGGTACGCCACGGCGAAAGACCCGCCCACGGCCTTCCTGGAAGTCTGGGACAGACCGCTGTACACGGTAGGCGGCAGGGAGCTCATGAGCGACGCGCTCAGGACATGCGGTGTTCGCAATGTCTTTGCGGACCTGCCCCAGCGGGCGCCCGCCATCGGGATCGAGGCGGTAATCGCACGCAATCCCGACATCATCATCGCGGCGCCGCCCCCTGGCGCGGGCTCATCCTGGCTGGAGGAGTGGCAACGGTTCCCCTCCCTGCGAGCCGTGAGAGCCGGGCGCCTGCTGGTCTTCGAGGACCAGGCGCTCAGTGGATTGGGGCCCGGTATCATCGACGCAACAGCGGCGATGTGCCGAAGGATCGCCGCCCTGATGGCTCCCGTGCGCCCGAAATAGGAGTTCTGCCGGCAGCAGCAAAGCTCGGGCTGCGGCATGGCCGCAGGTTGGCTCGCGCGATCCCGTGCGCCGCAAATTTAATCCGCGGGCTCCCGCACGATTGTGACGGCTCCGGGCCGCGCCCGGATTCAGACGCGACAGCATCCGGCTTGTAAGAAATGCCGACGCTCCTGAACGCTCGTTCAGGTGTGACCGAAGTCACCTCGCCGGAAACACCGCCCGATTGTCGGGTGTGGAAACCTCGAAAGTTGGGGTCCCGAACGGTTACATTCCGGCGTGCCCGCAGCGGGCCGATCGGGTATCGCGCTGCCATGCGCTCTGGTAGAGTGCGTTAGGCGGAGACCACCGATTACAATGACCTAGGGCAGGATCTGAGGGCGGGCGGCGGCGCATCGGAAGATGGTCAGGATCAGCTCCAACGCTGCGCATGCGCTCATCTATCTGCTGTATGCGGCTTTGATTCCCCTGTTGGTCGCCGCCGAGGCGCGGGCCGACGATCCGGTGGCACGCTTCGAGCTGCCCTCCGAGCCTCTGCCGCAGGCCCTCATCGACTTCTTTCATCAGTCGGGCATCGAGCCGGGGTTCGCCTCGACGCCGCAGATGGACGAGGCGAAGAGCAGCCCGGTTTCCGGGGTGATGGCGAGCTCGACGGCCCTGGCGCTGCTGTTGAAAGGTACCGGCTTTACGTACCGTTTCGACACCAACAACTCCGTCGACATCGTGCCCGTGGAGGAATCGGCGGAGCGGCCGCGGGTGGCGGCTGCGCACGCGCCGGCTGCGACTGCGACCGCGCCTCGAAGGCTGGCTTTCGAGCAGGACCGGGGCCGGCTCGAGCAGGTCGATGTGACCGGCAGCCTGATCCGCGGCGTGCAGGACGTCATCGCGCCGCTGATCCACCTGCAGCGGCAGCAGCTTGCGCAGGTGGACTTCGGCACCGTCCAGGACGCTCTCTACTCCCTTCCCATCATCTCGCTCAACGGTCCGCGCGAGGATCTCGGTCTCTACGCCAACTACCAGTATGGCGCCGGGCTGGACCTGCGCGGCCTGGGCGTCGGCGCCACGCTCGTGCTCGTGAATGGACGCCGGCAGCCGCTCTCGGGGTTGAATGGGGACTTCGTCGACGTGTCGACCATTCCGTGGAGTGCGGTCGAGCGCATCGAAGTGCTGCCGGACGGCGCCTCTGCGCTTTACGGATCGGACGCGGTCGCGGGCGTCGTCAACATCATCATGCGGGATGATTTCGAGGGCGCCGAGACCCGGTTGAGGTACGGAACTGCCATCGGAGGACGGCGGGAAATCATGGCTTCGCAGCTCCTTGGAGCGCATTGGAACGGCGGCCATGGGATGCTCGCCTACCAGTACTCCGACACCACGGCGCTCGATGCAGCGAAGCGCCCTTATGCCGCGAACGCGGACAAGACCCCTTACGGGGGAGGCAACTACGACAGTTATTACAGCAATCCGGGAAACATCCTGAATCCCGCGACGCTGCAGCCGGCGTACGGGATTCCGGCGGGGCAGAGCGGCCGGGGACTGACCACGGCGGCGCTCTCACCGGACATCAATCTCGAGAATCAATTCGCGCAGACGCAGCTTTTTCCGGGGGTCAGAGCCCACGAGTTGTACGCGACGGCCGCGCAGGAGCTCAACCCGAGCCTGCAATTCTTCTTCGAGGGTCGTTTCGCGGAGCGGGACGCGCTGAGAAGCTACCTTCCCGCTACACAGCTCCTGGCGGTTCCCGCCTCCAATCCGTTCTACGTGAATCCCTTTCCGGCCACGCCCTACACGCTGGTGGCATACAGCTTCGCGCGCGACCTGGGAGCGACGCGCTTTTCCGCCAGAAGCCAGGTGTACACGGGAACGGCGGGAATGAAGCTGCGGATGGGTGACACGTGGCAGGCGACGCTGAGCGAATCCTATGGCCGTCAATCTCTGCGCAGCGACGAGTACAACGTCCCGGGCCAGGCCGCCCTGGCGGCCGGTCTCGCAGACCCGAATCCGGCGACGGCTCTCGACCCGTTCGGTGACGGATCGAACACCAATCCGCAGACGCTCGCGGGGATCGCGCGTGACTTCCCTCTTCACGCCCTCTCGACCATCGAATCCACGCGCCTGGTGGCGGACGGCTCGCTCTTCAGGATGCCGGCCGGCGCCGCCAAGCTCGCGGTGGGCGTCGAGCGGCGCGAGGAGAGTCTCTATCACGACGTCTCGAATCCGTTGAATCCGGCCGAGGCGACTGTTCCGCAGAGCTACGCGCGCCACATCACCTCGCTCTTCTCGCAGCTCGCGCTGCCCTTGATCGGCGATCCGGTCAATCCGCGTGAGGTGCCGCGACTGGAGCTGAACGTGGCCGGGCGGTACGAGCACTACAGTGATTTCGGCGGCACCTTCAATCCGACGGTCCGGCTGCAGTGGGTGCCGATGCAGGCCGTGAAGCTGCGCGCCAGCTGGGGACGGTCCTTTCGCGCTCCGACTCTCGACAACCTGTACGATACCTCGTCCAATGCGGCCGGGGAGCTGGTGCTTGCGGACCCGCAATCGCCAACGGGCCGCTCCCTCGTGCTGATCGAGCAGGGGGCCAACCCGAACCTGAAGCAGGAGACGGCCAAGACCTGGACCGCGGGCTTCGACTTCGCGCCGAGCTTCCTGCCGGGATCCGCCCTTTCGCTGACCTATTACTCGATCGATTACCGGGGCCGTATCGCCCAGCCGGCCGCCGATGATCCGTTCGGAGTCCTGATCGACGCGGCCGAGTGGGGTCCGATCATCACGCGCAATCCGTCGCGGGCACAGGTCGCTTCCGTCTGCAATAGCGCGGCGTACGGGGGCTCGGTATCCGCATGCCTCGCCAGCTCGCCCGTCGCGATCGTCGATGGCCGCCTCGCAAACCTGGCCACGACGAAGACGACCGGTCTCGATTTGCAGGCTCACGATTCGGTGAGGGGGACGTGGGGAGCGCTCAACCTCGGAGTGACGGCGAATTACGTCTTCAACTTCCGTCAGGCGGTGACCAACAGCTCCCCGGCCACGGACATCGTGAACACGGCCGCCAATCCGCTGGCGCTGCGGTTGCGGGGTACCATCGAGTGGAACCGCGAGGGTCCGCAATTGCCGGGCCCGGGGTTCGATCTGGCGGTGAACTACACCGGCGGCTACAGGAATCCGGGGAGCGCGCTCTTGCCCGACGTCTCTCCCTGGACGACGGTGGACGCGCGATTCGTCTACCGGACGCGGCCGGGTTCAGGTTGGCTGGGCGGAACGGAGTTGTCGATAAACGCGGTAAACGTGTTGAATCACGATCCGCCGTTCGTCGACAATCAGTATGGATTCGACGTCTACAACGAACAGGCCCTCGGACGCGTGATCAGCGCCGAAATCACCAAACGCTGGTGAGTCCCGTCAGAGCACTCTTGCGCAGGGGATCGAGGGCCTGGCCGGAAGCCGTACGGATCGGCGTCAGTAGGTTATGAAACCGGTCCCACTATCCAGTTTCGAGCCGAACCAGCCTCCGCTCGTGTCCGACACTTTGCCCAGCTCGACGAGCTGAGCGTCCGTCTCCGTCTTCTGTTCCTGACGAGCGGTCGCGGCCTCGTCTTCAACTCTCTTATCCGCGTCAGCGTTCATGACTTGCTCCTCGCCGCACATCACAGTGCGGGTGACTTACAGATTGTTGCGTCGGGTTCGCTACGACAGCGTTGACCGGCTCCCATGCTATAACAAAACAGCCCCGCGGGCGATACGCTCGCCGGCGGGGCTGGTCGTGGCGGCTTATGTAGCCTGATGTTGCGGCTCTAGGCCGCGCGGGCCTCCGTTCCGGCCTCCCCCCAACCGACGTTATCCAGTACTCGCGCCACGGCGTGCACTGTGGCAGCGATGCGGACGGCGCTCTGGACGGCCTCCCGCGACAGTCCGTGCTGACGAACCTGGCGCTCGTGGGAGGCCACGCAGCTGCCGCAGCCGTTGATGGCCGAGACGGCCAGTGAGACGAGCTCGAACTCGGCCTTGTCGGTTCCGGGATTGCCGATGACGCTCATCCTGAGACGCGCGGGCATGCGGCCATATTCCGGATCGTCCACCAGGTGCAGAAACCTGTAGTAGACGTTGTTCATGCCCATGATCGCGGCTGCCGCCCGGGCGCCGGTCCGGTACGCGGCGTCGAGGTGAGCCGCCGCCAGCCGCCCGATCGCCGCCGCAAACGCGGGGTTGCGGGAAGCTTCCGCTGCTCCAAGGGCCACCGCCCAGATCTGCCGCTCGCTCAGGCCCGGCGCCCCGGCGGGAGAGAGCACCGAGCCCAGGTTGAGCTTGAGGTCGCGCGCATGGTCCGGCAGCGCGTCGCGAAGGGTATCCAAGGTCGTCATGGCCGATCCTCCGAGTCGTTGCAGCTGTTGTCTCGTGTTTGCGCCGGCTCACGCCGCCTTCAGGGTTTCCTCGCCCTGCTTCCAGTTGCAGGGGCAAAGCTCATCCGTCTGCAGCGCATCGAGCACTCGCAGCACTTCCTCGGGGCTGCGGCCGACGTTGAGGTCGGTGACGTACACGAAGCGGATCACGCCCTGCGGGTCCACGATGTAGGTCGCACGCTGGGCGACGCCTGCCTCGGGATCGAGGACGCCGAGACTGCTGGCGAGCTCGCGCTTGATGTCCGAGAGCATGGGGAAGGGGAGATTGCGCAGCTCCTCCCTGTCACGCCGCCAGGCGAGGTGCACGTACTCGCTGTCGATGCTGACGCCGAGCACCTGCGCGTCGCGGGCCTGGAACTCCTTCTCCAGCTTCCCGAAGGCCGCGATCTCCGTCGGGCAGACGAAGGTGAAGTCCTTCGGCCAGAAGAACACGACTTTCCACTTGCCGGGGAAGCTGTCCTGGTTGACGGGCTGGAAGGCGGCGCCGAGGTCGTTCGAGACCACGCCGGTGAGTGAGAAATCGGGAAACCGTTGACCAATACCTAACATATCGTGAGCTCCTGGGTGTCATCCGACCATCTGGTCCGTTGCGGGAACGCGAGCATGATGGGCGTGGCGAGCTCATTTATCCAATGGATTGACTTTATAATCTCGATAGACGCCATATATCGGAGACATCCGATCACCCGAGGCCTTCGCGATGGCAGATATCAAGCTGAAAGACCTGCGGTACCTGGTCGCCGTGGCCGATACGCGGCATTTCGGACGGGCGGCGGAGCGCTGCTTCGTCAGCCAACCCACCCTGTCGGCGCAGCTCAAGAAGCTCGAGCAGTACCTCGGGGTGCAGCTCATCGAGCGGCAGCCGAACAACGTCTCCCTCACGGACGCCGGGGAGCAGGTCGTCGCCCGGGCGCGGCGGATCCTGGAGGCGAGCGACGAAGTCGTGGCCCTCGCACGGGCCCATCGCGACCCTTTGGCGGGCCGCCTGCGGCTCGCCCTGCTGCCCACGATCGGGCCGTACCTGCTGCCTCGGGTATCGCTCGCGATCCGCCGTGCGCTGCCGCGGCTCGAGCTGCGTCTCTACGAGTATCAGACCGCGCCGATGCTGGAGAAGCTCAAGGCCGGGGAGCTCGATCTCGGTATCCTCGCGCTGCCGGTCGACCTCGAAGGGCTGGAGGCGCGGGAGCTCTTCGCCGAGCCCTTCACCGTGGCGGTGCCGGAGCGGCACCCGCTGGCCAGACGCGAGCGGGTCCAGGTGTCGGATCTGGAGAACGAGACTCTGCTCCTGCTGGAGGAAGGCCATTGTCTGCGGGACCAGGCGCTCGAGGTCTGCAGCCGGGTCGGAGCGGGCGAAAGCCAGGACTTCCGCGCGACCAGTCTGGAGACGC
>DASZYK010000442.1:0-1879 GCA_035545455.1 Steroidobacteraceae bacterium | reverse complement strand
GACCGGCCGCTCGCCTCCGGAGCCGGTTCGCCCACGTCCGGATGACGGCGCGCCCCGCCGACAGGATCCTCCCCAATGTGGTTCAAGAATCTCACCGTCTATCGTCTCCCCGCCGATTGGAGCTGGTCCGCGGCCAGCCTCGAGGAAGCGCTCGCGCACCGGCCGCTGCAGCCGTGCAGTCCGCTCGAGATGCGCAGCATGGGATGGGTGCCGCCGGCCACCGCCGATCGGCTTCTGCATACCCTGGGCGAGCATCACCTGCTCGCGCTCGGTGTCGATCAGAAGCTGCTGCCCGCCTCCATCGTGCGGCAGGAGGCCGAGCGCCGCGCCCGCATTCAGGCGCAGAGCCAGGGCTTCCCGATGGGGCGCCGCCAGATGCGCGCGCTGAAGATGCAGGTGTTGGAAGAGCTGCGCGCCCGCGCCCTGACCCGGCGCCGTCTCACGCGGGCGTGGATCGATCCGCGCGGCGGCTGGCTGGTGGTCGATTCCGCCAGCGACCGCCGGGCCGAGGAGCTGGTCGAGACGCTGCGTGACACGCTGGGAAGTCTCGCGGTGCGCAAGGTCGAAACGGAGCGCTCTGCGAGCGTCTGCATGGCGGCATGGCTGATGCAGTCCGACGCGTCAGGCGCATTCTCGATCGAGCAGGATCTCGAGCTGCAGTCCGGCGAGCCCGCCAAGTCCATCGTGCGCTACCGCCGGCACCCTCTCGACGGCAAGGATGTCCGTGCGCACATCACGGGCGGCAAGCGCCCGACGCAGCTCGGACTGACATGGAACGGCCGCATCTCCTTCATCCTGACGGAGAAGCTGCAGATCAAACGGGTGGAGTTTCTCGAGGTCGCGCCCGAGCGCGGGGACGAAGAGGAGATCGATCCGGCCGAGCAGTTCGATCTGGATTTCGCGGTCATGGCCGGGGAGCTCGCGAAGCTGCTGGGCGAGCTGATCCGCGAGTTGGACGGAAAGCAGGCTTCGGGGCGGGCCGCCGCCGCGTGACCTCTTGCGCCGGGACCCGCAGCGGCGAGGCCGATCTCCGGGAGGAGCGTTACGGCGCGGCGGGCGCCGTCGCAACCAGCGACGGCCGCTTGCCGACGGCGGCAATCCACGCCGCCAGCCGCGGGCGGCCCGTCCGCCAACTCTCGCTCGCGAAGCGCAGATCGAGATATCCCAGCGCGCAGGCGATCGAGATCGTCCCGATGTCGAGGGCGTCCTCGAGATTCTCGCGCTCCAGCGCGTCGAGAGCAGTACGGATCTTCAGCAGCTGCCCTTCCACCCAGCTCTGCCAGCGAAGCTCCTGGGGGCGGACCGCCTGCTCGTAGCGTGTGAGCACGGCGGCGTCCATGACCCCGTCCGCGAGCGCTTGGCGGCGAAGCGCCGTCCAGCGTGCGGCGCCTGGCGCCGGGAATATGCGATTGCCGCCCGCGAGCGCCTCGAGGTATTCGCAGATGACCGGCGAATCGTAGAGCGCCGCCCCATCGTCGGTGATCAGCGCCGGGATCTTGCCGATCGGGTTGCTGGAGCGCACCGCATCGTGCGGACTCACGGGAGTCAGAGAGACGCTGATCAGCTCGATCCTGCCGCCGAGGCCGAGCTCGTGCGCGGTCACGCGCACCTTGCGGACATAGGGTGAGGCCGGATTGAAGTAGAGCTGCATGTCGAGTTCTCCCGAGGACGGCATCGTGCGCGCGCCCAAAAGTCTGCTGCGCCGCGGCGCGCGCTGCAATTCGCGGCGCTCGCCCGCTCCTGCCGGCCCGCGCGGTTGTGCGGCCGGCGGCCCGGAGCGGTCCAGCCCCGATACACCTGTTACCTCCTGCCGCCGATCTCGTCGATGTGCCGCAGGAGGTCGGCGGGGTCCTCGTAGACGCGGATCGCGCCCGCGCGC